>JAXHUK010000122.1:0-9440 GCA_034189725.1 Chloroflexota bacterium
GCATACTTCTCGCAGTGCTTTTTCACAGGTAGTAACTCCTAGTGAGTTGCTCCGCTGTAGTACAGTCCTACTACACCTATGATAACGAGGGCTGTAGAGACGGTTTTCAGTGTACTTACAGGCTCTTTAAAGTACAGGACACCGATGGCACTTATCAGCAGAATTCCCAGGCCAGCCCATATAGCATAGGCGATGCTCACATCTATGCGTTTCAGGGCAAAGACAAAGGCGGTGAAGGAGAGCGCGTAAAAAACGAAGAGTAGTATGGAAGGAGTGAGCCTTGTGAACCCATCGGATAACTTCATGCAGGTGGTGCCAACGATCTCCAGTGCAATCGCCAGGGCCAGGTACAACCAGTGCATAAGGAATACCTCCTGAAGATGATATAGGTGCGATGGGAGATGCTAGTTTATAACTGGTAAAGCGTCTTTATGATACTTTACCATAATATTACAATATGCTTCGACTATCGAAAAGGCACCTGACGTTGTTACAGGAATATGCAATAACTTTTGCGATAGACATAAAGAAACATCCTCTCGCTTTCATACGTAATATGTGGTATACTAGTAGATTATTGAATTATCTGAAATGAACCTTGCTATAGGTTTACATAGAAGACATCTGAAACGGGGGAGTTTAAATTGAAAGTATTACTGCTCTATCCACGCTATCCCGACACCTTCTGGAGTTTCCGACACGTTCTCAAAGTAGTCTCTAAAAAGGCAGCGTTTCCACCTTTGGGTGCAGCAACTGTAGCTGCGATGCTTCCTGATACGTGGGAAAAAAGATTAATAGACTTGAATGTATCACCGCTAACCGATGAAGACATCAGGTGGGCTGACTATGTGTTTATCAGCGCTATGGTAGTGCAAAGGGAATCGGCGAGAGATATCATCAAGCGATGTAAACGGCTGGAGACCAAGATTGTTGCCGGGGGGCCCTTGTTTACCAGCGAGCACGATGAGTTCGATGATGTAGACCACCTGGTGCTCGATGAAGCGGAAATTACCCTGCCCCTCTTCCTGGCAGACCTGGAAAAGGGCGATGTCCAGCACATCTATACGTCGAAAGAGCGCCCCGACATCAAGAAGACACCTCTTCCGATGTGGTCTATTGTCGACATGAAGAAATATACCACGATGAGCATTCAGTATTCCCGGGGGTGTCCGTATAATTGTGAATTCTGTGACATTGTGGTGTTGAACGGTCACACACCACGGACCAAGAGCAAAGAACAGATACTGGCAGAATTGGATGCATTATACGATCGAGGTTGGCGAGCTGGTGTATTCATTGTCGATGATAATTTCATAGGTAATAAACGGAAGCTGAAGCAAGAGATTCTGCCAGCCATGATCGAATGGCAGAAACGGAGAAAGCATCCTTTTACGTTCCTCACAGAGGCTTCGATAAACCTTGCTGACGATGATGATTTGATGCAGTCAATGGTCAGAGCCGGTTTCGATACGGTGTTTATCGGCATTGAAACTATAAACGAAGAGAGCCTGGCCGAGTGCAGCAAGCAGCAGAATATCGAGCGTGACATGGTTGCATCGGTTAAGAAGATGCAGAACCACGGTTTTCAGGTACAGGGGGGATTCATTCTGGGATTCGATAGCGACCCCATATCGATATTCAAGAGCCAGATCAACTTCATTCAGAACAGTGGTATCGTCACCGCAATGGTCGGTTTGCTCAACGCACCTCGTGATACGAGGCTATACCACCGCCTGAAAAAGGAGAACCGTCTGCTGGAGAATCCTACGGGTGATAATACCGATTGTACCATGAACTTCATTCCCAAGATGGATCGCGATGTATTGATAAACGGATATCAACAGATACTGACGACGATCTATTCGCCAAAGCAGTTTTATAAACGCATACTTGTGTTTTTAAAGGAATATAATCCTCAATATAAAAAAAGAACATTTCCCATTAAACTTGGTCAGGTTCGGGCATTGTTCAGGGTCATGTGGCTTTTAGGTATCAGGAATAAAGGTAGGGGACACTACTGGAAATTCTTTTTCTCAACCCTTCTGAGGTATCCTCGCTCATTCCCGTTATCCATGACTCTGGCTGTGTATGGATTCCATTTCCGGACAGTTGTTTACCAGTGTGTTGGTACATCAACTGAAGAGGCTTCGGCATGAGGATAGAAGCGAATCCGATGCAGTAGTAGATACAGCAACCAGAACAGTATCGGGCACTAGTCATTGTATATAATCGGGGCACTCAATCGAGCGCCCCGATGAACTATATACTATATGTTGTGGGACATGCTACCTGTCGAAAAGGACGAACACATCCAAATTGATAGGCTCGAAACAGCGCCTTTCGGCACCAATGCCTATGTGATCGTGTGCTCAACCACAGGTGACAGCGTCTTGATCGATGCACCCGGGGAATCGGGCAGGATTCTGGAGCGGTTACGGGGGACTAATCCCAGGTATATCCTGATAACTCATGGCCATTTGGATCACCTCCTTGCCCTCACCGAGATCAAGTCTCACCTTGCAGTTCCTGTCGCAGCTCATCCGTTAGAAGTCGAGGCGTTGCCGTCCACTGCAGATATACTGCTCGATGATGGAGATGAAGTACTCTTTGGAAATGTCAAGCTTAGAGTGTTGCACACTCCGGGGCATACACCGGGCAGTCTCTGTTTTCTTACAGGTCGTTATCTGATATCGGGCGATACCCTGTTCCCCGGTGGGCCGGGCAAGACATCCACACCTGCCGATCTGAATCAAATAATCGAATCTATTACCACGAAGCTATTCAAATTGCCCGACGATACCCGTGTATATCCCGGTCACGGTGATTCTACTGATTTGGGCAAGGAGAAACGGGAATTCGCGGCATTCTCCTCGCGGCCCCACGATCCTGCTCTGTGCGGCGATGTTCTGTGGCTCTCGTCGTGAATGACAACTGAAGGTATGGGGTTAATACAGCATCTCTGCCCTGTGGAATGCCTCTGCTAACTCGAAATCCTGTCCCTCAGCCATCGTTGCGCAGCGCATTCGGAGCCAGTTTTCTATCTCCGGGAAGGGTGCGTGTTCCAACTGGCTCTTGTGGCAGCGCAGGGCAGCCAGCTTGAGTTCGAAGGTATCGGTAATGTCGGAGTAGTAGTTCATGTCCTCCGAAGCCCAGAACAGGATCTCCTTGACGTTGTGTGGGGGAAGACCGTCGATCATAAACTCAGGGTACGCAAGATGGTCTCTGGCATAGGGAAATACTGCATCCAGGGTGACCTGGCCGGTGATGCGGTGGTCGCGATGCCAGAGGTAGCGGCGATAGGGATCTGATGTCACCACGGTCTCAGGGCGGTACATTCTTATCAGGCGTACGAGCTGTTTCCGGAATTCGTAGGTGTCCTCCAATCCCTGGTCGGGATGGCGCAGGAAGATGACTTCTCTCACTCCCAGCACCTTGGCTGCGGCCAGTTGCTCCTGCTCCCGGATCTTCGCCAGTTTCGCAGGATTCATGTTGACATCGCTTGTTCCTTTGTCGCCATTGGTGCATACTACATATACAACCTCTTTGCCCTCTCTTACCCAGCGAGCTACTGTTCCAGCAACGCCGAACTCTGCATCGTCGGGGTGAGGGGTGACTACCATTACCTGAGCCGTATCTACCATGAAGCAAGCTCCATTTCCCTGAGTTCGCTATCAATTGTACACTATACATCAAGCTGCTACAATTGGCCACAAGGTAAAAACGCAGAGACTGCCTGCTGCCGGATAATGAGCGACGTTAACTATACGATCAGAACCTATCGCCACAGTGACTTCACGAGCTACGTCCAGCTCCACATCGACGCCGAGAGAGCGGATAAAGCTGGGTGTTATACCTCACCACGATCGCTGAACGAGAAGCTTGATCGGCCAGGCTTTCACCCTGAAAATAATCTTTTTGTGGCGGAAACAGAGGGAGCTATTGCAGGCAGCCTGGACATTGTGGTTGAGCTGGGCATCGGGCGTGTTGTGGCCAACTGCCTGGTACACCCGCAGCACCGCAGGAGGGGTTTGGCAACACGGCTGCTACGCGAAGCCGAGCAACGGGCTTCTGAGATGGAAGCAAGGGTGGTTCAGGGAAGCATCGCAGAGGGCAATGTTGCTGCGAAGAATCTGCTAAGCGGGTTGAGTTTTAACTATGTGCACCGCTTCCTCGAATTGAGTCTGGATATATCAGAAGCTCATTGGGTTGCTGCCACACAGGTTTCATACCGCTGCCGTCATCTGCAACGCGGTGAAGAACCGAGCCTGGCTGAAATTCAGAATCGCTGCTTCATGGACACCTGGGGATATCATCCCAACACTGTTGAAGAGATCACGTACCGCGTTGGTATGAGTGATTGCTGCCATGAAGGCATATTCATGGTCTGCGAGAGTGAGCAGCCTGTCGGCTATTGCTGGACGATAGTAGGTGCCGGTGAGAACGTGGCTCCGGGTGCCAGGAAAGGCCGAATCCATATGCTTGCCGTTGCCCGGGAGTATCGGGGCAAGGGATTAGGCAAAAGTGTGCTTCAGGCAGGATTATCTTATCTGGCAAGCCGTGAAATTGGAACCGTTGAGCTGAGTGTTGATGCCGGGAACCGGGAGGCCATGGCGCTCTACGAGTCCTTCGGGTTCAGGGTGCAATCGGCCACCGACTGGTATGAGAAGGCGCTGGTCTAGTCGGTAGTCGGTAGGGTGGGTGCAGCGCAGCGTAACCCACCACCAATCACACTAGCTGTTGAGTACCGCCCGGTACTTTGCCAGGATGGCGTCGGTGATATTTGACCAGTCGAATCTGCTCACCGAGGCCCGTATCGAATCCGCGGAGTCAGCATGAGCATCTGCCCGGGAAAGAGCTGCCGCTATGCTATCAGCGAGGTGAACTGGGGTGTTGCTGTTCACCAGGTAGCCATTCTGTCCATGGCAAATGACGCTCTCCATTATGCCTACTCGGGTTGCCACAACAGGGGTCCCGCATGCCAGCGACTCCAGTGCCACCAGGCCAAAACTCTCGTAGAACGAGGGCATAACACAGACATCGGCAGCACTATAATACGTAGGGAGGTCATCCTGCGGCACGCTGCCGACAAATGTGATGGCATCTTCTATCTTGAGCATGTGGGAGAGGCTACGCAGTTCTTCACTCTGCCCCTCCTCACCTCCAACAACGAGCAGTTTAACATTGTGCCCCGTATCCAAACGGGGTAGAGCCGTAATCAATCTGTCGATACCCTTCAATGGATCGACACGCCCCACGAATAACACGATGGAATCACCATTGAGGCCGAGATGCCGGCGTGCAAGCTCTCTGTCCATACGCTGGAACAGGTTCATGTTCACACCGCAGGGAACCACGCTGGTTTTTTGAGAAGAAGCCCCATAGTAACGTATCAGGTCTCTCTTTTCCTGCTCTGTTGCCGCGATGACCA
Source organism: Chloroflexota bacterium (assembly GCA_034189725.1). Lineage (GTDB taxonomy): Bacteria > Chloroflexota > Dehalococcoidia > SZUA-161 > SZUA-161 > JAXHUK01. The sequence goes on from JAXHUK010000122.1 coordinate 5,429, forward strand.
GATCACAGTCACGAACCAGCTCTCTTTCGGTAACTATACGCAGGTCGGGTTCGTCCTCACCGATCCCGATACTGTTCTTCACTGCACCCAGCGTATGGAACATTGTGACATGGGGAGTATTCCACCATACCTGTATGTATCTGCCGAGCCAGCTCGATAACCAGTAGTGGCTGTGTAGTACATCATATTGCAGACCGTTGTTCTTGCGGAAGTTCTCCATGGAGCACGCCATATTGGCAAGATACGCATAAAGCACCAGCTTGTCCATATATTCGACGTCCCCGACCTGGAGGTGAATAACGCGCACATTTTCACTGAGTTCCAAAATCTGATCATCTATGGGGTCATGGGCGCGGGTGTAGATATCAACCAGATGTCCTCGTGCCCCCAGTTCGTGAGCAAGCTCACGTATGTATATACTCATGCCCCCGGTGTCCCTGCTCCCAATCTTGCCTACGGGGCAGCTATGGACACTGAGCATAGCTATTCTCAATCGCTCCACCGTCATGAAACTCTATCCTCCACTGGTTCCAATTCATACATGCATTGAAAGGGTGTGGTTATGTGATTGTTATCCGACAACTGTAGATAGGAATTTCCCTGCCTCCAAGGTGGTATTTGTATTCCTCGGCTCCTTTAAGGAAATCGTAGGTACTCCTGCTTTCCTCTATGCTGTTTTTAATAGAGAGCACCTTGGAGAGCACACCGACACTGAGATAGCTGTGGAGAGGGTCATAGCCACTGTTATAGAGGTACATTGTATCGTTGTAGTCGAAGCACAGAACAGCAGCAACGGGCAACCGGTTCACGGTTAGAACACCCAGTTGTACGAGCCCCGCCCTTGACATAACACTAGCTATCGACCGAAAGAACGATTCCATCCTGTCGGTCATGAACGCTGCCTTGTCCTTCCTGCTCTCACGAAGTAGCTTGAGAAAGACATCCATTGTAGCAATAACATCCTCTTGTGTGGATATGGTGTTGTACTCTACAGTGCCAGCTTCATCCAACCGGCGCAGTTTACGTTGTATCTCCCGTCGCTGCTTGGGAGTCAGCATTCCAAGGTAATCTTCCCAGACGGCAGGTAAATCCAGGTCTAACGAGACATCCTGTTGATGACATGAGACGATACTACCCTGCTCGCGCGCAACGTGGATAAGGCTTCGGAGCACGGTAGAATCACCTCTCAAGGAATCTAAATGAAGTTCACGGATGCCATCCTGTCTCAATTTGTCCAGCAGCGTAGTGAAAAAAGCCCGTTCGCTCCCCGGAGCTACGACAAAGTCCATGTAATCACAGACATCGGCACTGCCGATAAAAAATGCGGAATTACTCCTGACCAGCAGCGGGGCTACCCCTATGACGCTCTCAGGGCCTTTGATGGCATACAGGTATTGTTCGGCGCTATCACCGAACTCTTGCCACCAGGCTTCTTGCCAGCAGGGGAGGATGAACACGGAACTCCAATCAAGATTGTGCCGCGGATCCCTCCATAGTGAAGCCAGGCTGTCGAAACTTTGAGGGGTAAGATGGTAGTTCATACGCAATAGTTAAAAGTTTATCACCATACTTGAATCGAATCAATTTCAAAAGTCACATTGCAACCTGCCCATTGTGGGATGTATTTGCGGATCATGGTTGTACTGCCCCGCTTCTCGAAACACCGCTTTTCTGATATACTCTGTCACCAGAGGCATAAGGCGACAAAATTGCGTGGAGGAGATTTTGGAGAAGTACCTGGAGTGCACAAATCTCTTTGACTACGAAACGGAATCGGTAACGGCAAAAGCTAAAGCCCTGACCGCAGGGTTGGAAACTGCGAAAGACAAGGCTATAGCGATCTTCAACTTTTCGAAGGATGAAATCAGGTATAATCCTCATGGTATCACGGACGTGATCAATTCCAGCAGGGCAAGTGCAGTCCTGGAACGAGGTAACGGGTTTTGTATCCAGAAGGCAATCCTTCTCGCTGCACTGGCCAGGGCTGCTGGTATACCTGCTCGCGTGGGTTTTGCCGACATCCAAAATCATCAGATGTCAGGGGAATTTGCTGCGATGATGAATGGAAGCACTCTGATTCCATACCATGGCTACTCTGAGTTACATATAGACGGGAAGTGGCTCATTGCCACACCGGCCTTCGATCTGAGAATGTGCGAGGAAAACGGATTTAATACGGCGAGTTTCGATGGTGAAAACGATGCCAAGTTTCCCCAGTACAGCAAAGATGGCAGAGTGCACATCGAGTATATTCGTGTTCACGGGCCACATGAAGACTACCAGGTGGAACGCGTGCTTGAAGTCATGGACGGTTTTATGGATGGGCTTAACAGAGAGCTAGGGGTAGTCATGAGTGACATGGTGAAAAAGTTCGAACAAGCGCTAGGGTTGGATGATCAACCTTAGTGCTGGTTGAGAAGAGTTTAGCTAGGCTGTCCTTCTGTCCGCTAGAAATAGCTGCGAAAGCCGTAGGCTGATGCCTCGAAGCCGACCGATTCGTAGAACTGGTGCGCCTCCTTGCGCCTTTTATCGCTGCAGAGCTCGATCTTGAAGCATCCTTTTCCTTTAGCTCGGGCGATCGCCTCCTCCAGTAGCAGTCTGCCGTAACCATGCCGCCGGTACTGATGCCCAATAACTATGTTCTCTACCAATGCCCAGGGAGTGGCGTTATGGGAGAGGTTGGGCACGATGAGCAGCACGACAGTGCCCACAACCTTGCCCTCGTATTCCGCAACCAGAAGCTCATGCCTGGGATCGGCGCAGATCTCGGCAAACACGTTCTGGTAATCCTCCAGAGAGGGGCTGTGTTTCCTCTCGACCTCGGATGTACTGATAGTCAGTTCACCGTACAGCTCGATAATACGGGGGATGTCTTCTGCAGTAGCCAATCTGATAGTTGCCATAGTCTCTGAAATCTACCGGGTAGAGGTGCTCCGCGAATCACGCTGCTACAGCTCGAACAGATGCTTCTCGAAATCCTTTACCTTCGGCGGTTTTTTGCCAGTTCCTGGCTGAATTGAATGTCCCTCCGCTTTCAAACGTCCAGCATGTGCCTCTACGCCGCCAGGGTGCTTTTCATTCAGGCTGCCATCGCTCTTGATGACTCGCCAGTAGGGAGTGATGTCATCCCTGCCCAGTTGCAGGTATTCCTCCGCTGCTTCTGCAGCAATCCGAATAAACATGCCTGTGGCGAGCGGGCAGGTTGAATCAGTGTTGAAATCCGTTGCCAGCCGATCCCTGATCTGGTTCACGGTGACGAGCTTCCCCGCCGGCACTTTTTTCATCAGGGCATCGACGAGGGCAGGCGTGGGTACAAGCATCTTGCCTGCCCCGAACGCCTTTTGCATCTTTGGCGGGGTATCGACTATTTTTGGCTGTTGCTCTTTTTCCAGTTTCTCCCGCCAGGTTCCGCGTAGTTTCCATTTGATAGTCATCTGGTCACCTCCAGAGGCCGCCGGTACCCATTAGCCCCTACTTTTCGAGCGGGATAACGCAGATAAGGCGAAATATATCGCTGCCGGTATTGGTAAAACAGTGTTTTTCCTCGGGTGCAACGAATACTGCGGTGCCCTCTGCGATCGGTGTTTCCCCGTGCTCGCTCTTTACCACCCCATTACCTGACAGCACGAATACCTCGTGTTCCCACGCATGCGTGTGAAACGGGGTTGAGCTACCCGGGCTCACCTCGAATACGCGCATGGCGAATGTCGGGGCACCCTCATCAGCGCCGACGACGACACGACGAAGTACTCCCGGGGCATCCTCTATAGGGGTTACCTCAAGATAGTGGTGTACTTTCATGGTGAGACCTCCCAGTTTTCCGTTTTCGCAACAGTGAGCATAACAAAATAGGCGGAGAAAAGCCAGTGTTTTTCAGTTGTTCTCGTTCAGTAGACCTGTAGTGCTTGCCGGGTAGGCTGTCCCTGATCTCGCGAGTCTTTCTGCCCCTGAACGAAGTGAAGGGGAAGAATCTCTGTCTGTTTATACGAGGAGATTCTTCGGTCGCGGAGTG
>JAXHUK010000123.1:0-5584 GCA_034189725.1 Chloroflexota bacterium
CTCCTGGAATCATCCTTTTTCCCGATGACAGAGATGAAATCAGTGTGGTACTCTTTGAATCGAATCTGAGAGGAAGTATGCTAGAATAGTAGCGAAGTTCTGTTGTATCATAAAGCGATGAAGGAGCAGTAAATGGATACGACTATGGTGGTTGTGCTCATAGTAGTGGCCAGCCTGACCTTACTCATCTATATGCGGCGCCGGAAACAAAATGCAGCCAATTCTGCGAACACCGATACCATAGAGGAAATTACCCCCACCTTGAAAGGGATTTTAGGCATGTCTCCTGGCAAGATGCCTCCGGGGACGATAATCGCTAAGGTATCCCATGTACATAAGTCTTTCGGGGAAAACGAGGTGGTCAACGACATTTCCTTCGAGGTCGAGGCTGGCGAGATATTCGGTATGGTTGGCCCTAACGGTGCTGGCAAAACAACTACCATAAGAATGCTCATGGACATCATAAAGCCCGATTCAGGGGGGATTTGCATATTGAGCGAAGCCCTTAATGAAGGCATCAAAAACCGCATCGGCTACCTGCCAGAGGAAAGGGGTCTCTACAAGAAAATCACCGTCTCCGAGTCGTTAGCCTATCTGGCGGCGCTCAAGGACATGAATGGACGTGTAGCAAAGGATAGGGCAGCAGCACTATTGAAGCAGGTGAATATGTTGCAGCACAAAGACAAGAAGACAGAGGAGCTAAGCCGGGGGATGGGACAGATAATACAATTCATCGCTACGATCCAGCACGACCCGGAGCTTATCGTCCTCGACGAGCCGTTCTCGGGGCTTGACCCGGTAAATACGGAACTCCTGAAGCAGTTCATCACCGAACTTAAGGGCCAGGGTAAATCGATCATTCTCAGCAGCCACATGATGAACCAGGTTGAGGATCTTTGCGACAGGGTTTTGATGATACACAAAGGGCAGGCCGTTTTATATGGCAAGCTGGATGATATAAAGACGAGATACAGGAACAACTCGATATTCCTGGAATGTGACCATCTGCCGGATGGGCTACCTGGACTTATAGGAAGCAAGAATCATGGGAAGTACATGGAACTCTTTCTGGACGGCCAAACTTCACACGGGGAACTACTGGCGGCATTGATCAACAGTGGTGTTACCATCAGCCGATTCGAGGTATCGACTCCATCCCTGAATGAGATCTTCATACAAGTGGTCAAGGGGGAGTGATGAAAAAAGCAATACTAATAATCAATCACGAACTTAAGCAAACCCTGAAGCGAAAATCGTTCATCATCATGACCGCAGCTCTTCCTCTGTTGCTATTGCTGGGATACGGAATATATGAGGGTGTTCAGCACTGGTACCACCCCAGTGACACGGATATTAATAGTATCGGCTACGTTGACAAAGCTGGAGGATTTGACGACTATACCACCCAACTCGGTATTACATTCATCCAATATTCGAGCGAAGAGGAAGCTAAAGATGCCCTGCTCGGCAGGGAGGTCAGGGAATACTTCGTGATCCACGCAGACTATCTCTCCAGCGGACTCATCACCAGATACACCGCAGACAGAGAGGTCGAGATGCCTGGAGAGCGATGGTCACAAATGAGGACATTCCTGCTCTCCAATCTCATCGACGAAGAGGTCACTCCCCAGATCATGGAGCGCGCCCTGACCCCAATGATGTTATCCTCATTTCAACTGGATGATGCCGGGGAAATAGTGTCAGGTCAGGATGATGTCAGTAAATATCTGCTGCCGGTCATATTCGGACTGCTTTTAATATTTGCTATATTCACATCTTCCGGATACTTGTTTCAGAGCGTTACCGAGGAGAAGGAGAACAGGATGATAGAGATCATTCTGTCATCGGTTTCTACGAGACAACTCCTGGTGGGGAAAGTCATAGGTCTGGGCGCTGCCGGAATTATTCAGATAGTTGTGTGGCTGGCTGCCATTCAGATATTCACAGTTGTGGCCTCGGTCAACATCCCCTTCCTCAGTGGGATCTCGATCCCTGCAAGCTTTCTGGCTTGGGGTGTCATATACTTCGTATTGGGTTTCCTCCTATTTGCCGCTCTCTATGCTGGCATCGGTTCCATCGGCTCAAATGCCAGGGAGAGCCAGGGCTGGTCGATGATATTCGTCCTGCCCGCTTTAGTACCCCTTTGGTTCAACTACTTTATAACGTCTAATCCCGAGGGGGTATTTTCGAAAGTTCTTACCTTCTTCCCGCTCACTGCCCCGACCACGACAATGATGAGGCTCGCCACTGATGCCATTTCAGCATGGGAGATCGCGCTCAGCTTCACCATTCTGGCAGGATCGGTCATCCTCACTCTGTGGATCGCCGCCAAGACATTTCGCGTATTTCTCTTGATGTATGGCAAAAGGCCTGCTATACGTGATCTCGTGAGGTATATCAGAGAGGCGTAGATTCTGGTACAGGCTATCGCTGAAGAGCTTTGTTAGACGTGCTCAATCACAGGGACCCGTTCCCTGCTACGTATGATTCTGTACCAATCGTTATAACAGTAGATGCCCTGGAAAACCAGTCCACCCAGCAACCCATAGGTTACCGCAGGGCTTAAAAAGTAGATATCGGTTGTCGTGCTGAGACCGATAAATCCCAACGAGCATATCCAGTGGTGAAGATGTAGTCTCCATCTTCCTACAGGAATGATTATCGATACTACCTTGCTCGGCTCTCCCTCAGTTTTACTGGAGAGGTATTTACAAACTACGAATCCCAGAAGCCAACTTAAGAAGAAATGATACCCAAGAGTTACACTGGTAACAACAATTGATAAAATAGCTATTGACTTTCTCTTCATCTATTCGATACTTTCTCCAAATGCCATTATTTAACTCTATGTGCTATTATAAACTAAACAAAGTCATAGATACAAGCCAAGCAGCCTCTAGAATCAGCGAACATACGGCTGTCGATTCAGCGTGGTGAAGAGAGCGAAATATCAAGTGCAGCAAAAGGGTAGAGGAACGTATAAATGGTTGTGATCTCAGCTCATGAATTGACAAAAAGGTTCGGGGAGGTTACTGCGGTAGAAGGCCTCAACATGGAGGTAAATGAGGGCGAGGTAATAGGATTCCTGGGACCGAATGGCGCCGGTAAAACGACCACGATCCGTATGCTCGCGGGTATTATCTCTCCCACTTCAGGATATGCTGTGGTAGCGGGACAACGCACCGATAAAGATGTTGAAAAACTCCATGAAGCCATCGGTCTGCTTACAGAGTCTCCCGGATTTTATAACCGTCTCAGTGCACAGCGCAATCTGGAGTATTTTGCCGGATTTTACAGTGAGCTCGACATCGATACACAGGTGAAGAAATATCTTGGATTAATGGGTCTCTGGGAACGCAGACATGATAAAGTAGGAACGTTCTCCAAAGGAATGAGGCAGCGGCTGGCACTGGCGCGAGCTATACTCCATGAGCCCCCGGTGCTTTTTCTTGATGAACCTACAGCGGGCTTGGACCCCGAAGTATCACGTGATGTCCGCGAGTTGATCGGAGAACTGAGCGTTAAGGGGCACACGATATTTCTCTCCACTCACAACCTGGCAGAGGCGGAATTTCTTTGTCACCGCATTGCCGTAATTCGGACCCGGCTCATAGCATTAGATACCCCAGATGATCTCCGTCAACGTTTGTCCCACCACGAAGTGTCGGTTAAGTTAGAGGCTTTTGACATAGCTGTCCTGAATGCCATTAACGAACTTCACTTTGTAAAACACCTGCGCCAGGATGGCGATCAACTACTCGTGGAGATCGCTGATCCCCGGCAGAACCGCCCGGAACTGGTGAAAAAAATCGTCGACGCAGGAGGAAGGGTGCTGACAGTCTCTGAAGAACGTCATTCTCTGGAAGATGTCTACTTAAACCTGGTACAGGAGGAAGCGAATCCGTGACAGGTAAACGCATTCGAAACATACTGAACAAAGAATGGTCAGTGATGTTCCGTGACCTCAATAATGCCCTGTTCGTCACCTTGCTGCCCCTATTGATTGTAGGGCAGGCGATTCTCATCATATGGCTCATCGTCAAGTTTGGCAGTGATGATAGTATGTCAATCAGCTTGCTGCAAAATGCGGTTAGCAAGCTTACCGCCTCTATACCTTCGCTTGCGGGACTATCATCACAGGAACAGCTTCAGATGCTCCTTCTCAGCCAGTTCAATTTTTATCTTCTGCTAATTCCAGCGATGATTGCCATAGGCATAGCCACCTTCAGTATCGTGGAAGAGAAGATAACCCGGAGCCTGGAACCACTTCTGGCGACACCGGTAAGAACCTGGGAGCTTCTTCTGGGAAAGGCTCTATCAGGAGCTATCCCGGCACTCATCGTTACCTGGATTTGCATGGGGGTCTTTCTTGTCGCCGTAGCCGGGTTGGGTTGGGGGCATCTGTTAAACCTGTTACTCAACACTTCCTGGTATATCTGCCTCTTTCTGCTTACACCGCTGGTGGCAGTGCTCAGTTTCCTGTTAGGCGTTATCGCTTCATCACGCGCCGCAGATGCCAGGAGTGCTCAAAACATTGTCATCATGGTTATCTTGCCCATTCTGGCACTTATCGGGGTGCAGGTCGCAGGAGTGGTCTGGTTCACTCCCCTGTTGAACCTTGCTCTCGCATTGATAGTCGGTGTAGTCGACATCATTGTGCTGCGGATCGCGGTACGCCTGTTCCAGCGAGAATCCATCGTTGTCAAATGGCACTAACTCCGGTGTGGGATATCCTGGCTCAAACTTCAGGGAAGTTCATATTGACAGTTCATCTCTGCAGTGGTAACATCTGGTATGAACAATTATACTACCAGGAGTAGAAGTGTCTAACATTGTCAAGCTAACTATCAGTTTGCCTCAAGAGCTGGTTTCATTCGCCGATGCGCTGGCAAAGGAAAGAAAAATAAGTCGCAGCCGGGCAATTGCTGATGCCTTACAGGAGCTTGCCAATCAACAAGAGCAAGACAAGATGATCGAGGGATACAAGGCAATGGCAGAGCAAAATAAAGAGTTCGCTGCTATCGCCTTGCCATCAGTCAGCGAAGTGCTCCCGGAGTGGAAATAGCTCCCATGGTGAAGCGCGGGGAGATATACTGGGTTGATTGGGATCCTGGGAGGGGTAGCGAGCAAAAGGGGCTGAGACCTGCGCTTGTAATCCAGAATGACCTTGGCAATCAATACAGCCCGACCACAATTGTAGCTGCGATCACGGCTTCTATCACAAAACCCTACCCGTTCGTAGTTCCAATTATGGCCTCAGAGAGCGGTTTACCCAAAGACAGCGGCATCAATCTCTCAGCAATCATGACAATTGACCAATCCCGACTTGGCGATAAAACCAGCGAATTATGTAAAGCTAAAATGGCAGAAATTGACACCGCCATTAAGATTAGTTTAGGGCTTCGGTAGTCAAGGAAATTATTACCTGGTCTAGCAACAACGCTGGTTATTGGTGTAACTCACACGGGAAGGCTAATCCTGTACTGCCCTTGACTGAGCGAAGGAGATGAACTCACCGAGCAGACGAGAAACTACTCTCTCCCTACGATAAATACAGTAGAAGTTCCGATTGAGTTTCAGACCG
>JAXHUK010000124.1:0-4836 GCA_034189725.1 Chloroflexota bacterium
CTCGAATATCCCCGGCTGTAGTATCAAGAGGTCGGGATCCTGCACCTCGCTGCGATGTTCAGGGAACGGTTTGAGATCGCAGGGTGCATAGACTACCTTACGCCCCGAATTCTCAAAGACATAGACGAAGGCCACCTGTGAACCGCGGTCAACAGGGATAGCTGTAATACTAACGTTTCTGATCTGGATAAAATCCCGGAAAAGCATGAGTTGCACAAAACCGCTTTCCTGATAGAAATCGATCATAGGCCCGTATTGAGACCGTACTTCTCGCAGGCGCTCATTCAACTGCTCCGGGAGCAGCAAACAAATCTGCTTTTCGGGATAGGCATGCCAGGTGCGAAAGTCCAGCGCAATCTGTTCCACTACACGGAACCCCTCGATATGGTCAGGGTCCAGATGGGTGAAGGTGAGATACTCGATGAGGCTGACAGAGGAACGATTCAACTGCGTGATGATCTCCGCGGGGGTATCGATAAGCAGATTGATATCATGCAGGAAGGCCGAGGGGCCTGAGCGTGCATAAGGAATGCCCTTGTCCCGCGCTTCCTGACAGACCGGGCACTGGCAAAGGGGTTTGGGGATGACCATGCATCCGCCCGAGCCGAGAATTGTCCATTTCATGATAATCTACTACGCCGATCGTCATCGTTAACAATAAGGATACAAGTACACGATTTATTGCTGCCATTGCGAGGAGCCGCAGGCGACGCGGCAATCTCTCCAATTCAAAAGAGATTGCTTCGGCACGTTGTGCCTCGCAATGACACCTGTCAACTTTTGCCATCAACACCACGAAGGGTGAAAACGTTGCCCCCTCACTCTAACTCTCTCCCCCGAGGGAAGAGAGTATTACTTTCCCCTCTCCCTTGACGGGAGAGGGCCAGGGAGAGGGTGTCAATGCTATTTTCATGGCAAACCCCCATGGGCGGCTGCTCACCAACGAATCATGAAAATAGGTGTGTCCCGTGCCGTTCGTGGTGAGCCCTTCAGCTTCGCTCAGGACAGGCCAGTCGAACCATGAACGGCCCTTCGACAGGCTCAGGGCGAACGTGAGAAAACGTATTTTGGAATAATCCACGGATTAAAGTTGCAAAACATCACTTTGCAATCTGCATTTTGCACTTATCTTACGCGACCTGACTCTGGTTTTCCTCCTCACGCACATGCTTCAAGTCTCCATCCACAGTTCCCCGTACTTTCTCCCTCTCCTCAGCGAAATCGAATCCTGTCCAGATACCGATAGAGCCAAGTATCGAATCCTGGGGATGGAACTTGCGGAATACCTTGAAGTAATACGCAGCTTCCCTGCTATTGATCGTTGCATTGGGGTTCTCAGCCTTGATGCGCTCGTACTCGCTCTCACTGATCTCACTCAAGGCTATTCGCTCACCAAGGTCCTCGCAGCCAGCCCCCTGAGTATACTGCACCTTGTAACGCCACAGTATATCTTCAGGCAGGTAATTCGTATCCTCGAACGCCTTGCGCAAAATCCATTTCTCAATTCTATCCCCCACCTTTTCCGACTGACGTATCTTCAACTCGGGAGGGATTTTCATGGAAAGGTCAACCATGGCCACATCCAGGAAGGGCACCCTCAGCTCCAAACTGAAGTACATACCCATGCGGTCGGCCCGTTGCAGGTTGATGTTATGCAAGTTACCGATGCAACGCCTGGCTTCCTTGTTCAGCACATCTTCCGGGTAATGCTTCATGTAGTGATAGCCTGTGAATAGCTCGTCGGCGCCCTCTCCGGTGAGCACCACTGTGACGTAATCAGCGGCACACTTACAGGTAAAGTAGCAGGGCACCGCACAACGCACGAGCGAAGGGTCATAGCTCTCCAGCTTATTGATGACAGTCGGCAGCGCCTCGTAGTATTCGTCTTCGGTAAAGATATACTCGTGATGTGTCGAGCCGATGTGGGCTGCTGCGATACGCGAGGCTTTGGCATCGTCGCTCAATTCACCGCAAGCATCGCGCATACCTACGACAAAGGTATGAAGATGCGGAATTTCATCAGCGGCTATAGCAGCCACCAGGCTGCTATCAAGTCCACCACTGCAGAATGAACCTACATGGATTTCTTTATCCGCCAGCAACCTTTTCTTGACGGCACTGATAAAGGTCTCTCGAATCACCTTGCACGTCTCGTCTACATCAGTGAGGATGTGATCCTCTATCAAGGGAATCTCATAATACTGTACGAATCCCTCTTTCGGGGTATAGTAGTACCCTGCAGGGAATTCATGAACCTCTTCCACTCCAGCCAGAGACATCGCACCAAGCTCAGAGGCGAAGTATAGCTTATCATCGACGTAGCCGTAATAGAGCGGTTTGATCCCGATCGGATCTCGAGCCAGCATGAAATCGTCACCGTCGAAAATGGCGAAGGCGAACATCCCGTCCAGATCGTAGACACATGCAGACCCCTTCTCCCTGTAGAGATGAAGGATGGTCTCGGTATCGGAAAGAGTCGTGAATTCATACTTGGAGATCAGCTTCTGGCGCAGGTCCCAGAAATTATAGATTTCACCATTGCAGATTATGCCTGTCCTGCCTCCATTGGTTAAGATCGGTTGATGCCCTTTTGCCACGTCGACAATTGATAATCGAGTGTGACCGAACACCGTATTGTTGAATGTATGAATTCCACGATCATTTGGCCCACGATGGGGTAGTGCATCCAACATGCGATTGATCGTTTGTGTATCCTGTATCCCAAAACATCCTGCTATACCACACATAACTATTAACCTCCTTTTGTGAGAACCGGGGATTTGTTCTGTATCCCGCTTCTCTCACCCGAAAGGCAACCTGAATTGCCGGGAGAAGCCCATACCAACTATGCCCTGGCTTCCTAGAACGTATCGAGCACGTCGATTGCGTGAAAACCGTCCACGCAATACGCATCGGCTCCGATCTCGTTGGCATACTCCTCGGATACTGCCGCTCCTCCAATAAGAACCTTTACCTTATCCCTCACGCCATTCTCTTTAAGCGCTGCTATTATCTCACCCATGACCACCATGGTAGTAGTCAGTAAAGCAGAAAGCCCCAGATAATCGGGATTATTCTCCTTGACGAACTGTACTATCTTCTCTGTGGGAACATCAATACCCAGGTCTTCCACCTCATAGCCCGCTCCTTTGAGCAGGATTGCGACAATATTCTTTCCGATATCGTGGATATCCCCCTTAACTGTCGCTATAGCGAATTTCCCCTTCGTCTCAACATTTGCAGCTTCAAGATAGGGCTTCAGAATATCCATAGCCGCCCCTACTGCTTCGGCAGAGGCCAGCATGTCGGGGATGAAGTATTCCTTGGCGGCGAATTTCTCCCCGACGACCTGCATTCCTGCAGTCAAACCCTGTGTGATTATCACATCGGTGGGGATATTGTTATCCAGCGCCTGTTGTGTCAACTCCAGTACGCCCGGTGTACCGGTCATATCCTCCTCTATTCCCTCATCATCCACGGTTTTCCTCCCCTGGATAACGTTCTCCTTGAGTAAGGCGATAATATCTTCGCTCATTGCAACCTCCTCTTTTTGAAGTTCAAGTCTCAGACCTTCTCATCCTGCGGATTTTCGGTTCTATTTGTCATTTGGGCTCAGGAATGTGCCCTTTCCCACGACTGCTATACAGCCATACCAGTTACGCATATACGTTCAGCCGCGGTAACAGACCGGGGATATCCCGAAATATCTTCGCGGTGGCCGCTTGATCTATATGTTCCACTGGTGTTGCCAGAAGCTCATTCATCCTCTCATAGGCCAGTGCAAACACATTGTCCCCCTCCCCATCACCTTCGAACGGGTACGCCTTTGAAAGCTCACCACTGCGCATTACCTTGCGAATATAGCTTATGTAAAGTTTCTGGGGTGTCGTCACTACCTCTCTGACCTGCTTGAGTATCTCCTCGATATCCGCCTCGCTAATCCGCGGTGGCCTCAGGAAAAACTTAATCATCTGAAAGTGAGCATCATCCAGAACAGCCTGAAGCAAACAAAAAACGGAATTGCAGTCGAGAAGGCCGTAGGCACAATGCAGGTATTGGGGACCACTCAAAGTAACCAGTATGTCTGAGAATAACCTCTCTATCGATGCTTGCTGCCCCGGTATCTTTGTGTCGCACACACCGGCGGTTGAATAGTTGGGTATTTTGTAGAATCGTGCGATCTGAACACAATCAACGTTGTACTGGCTGGTCTCAACCGCGCCGTAGGAATCGCCGAGGGTATCCATTCGAGCTCGAACAGGAACGCTCCCGTAGATAACCGGCGTTCCCTTATTCACCAACTGGCTTAATGTTATACCTGCGAGGACCTCGGCGTTTATCTGAGCCATGATGCCAGCTTCCTTGATCGGAGCTGTGCTCCCTGCCTGGGGAGAAGAGGAAACTACTATGGGAAGCCCCCTCCGGCAAACCTCAATAAAGGTCTGTGTCGTATCCTCAACGAATTGCAGCGGACTCTTAACCAGGCAGGTAATGAACGAAATGATGGGATTTTCCTTAAGCTCCTGCTCACCGCCGACGATTATCCGTGCCATATTTACCACGTTGTCCAGTTGGCCCAGAGAGGTCAATCCCGTCATAAAGTGCTTGGTAGTATTATTCAAGGAGGCAAAAAACTTGTTCACATCCTTGTTATCTTCGGTAATATCCTTATCCTGAATATTCACAGTACGGATGTAACCATCCAGGGTCTCCAGATGCTCACAGACATGTGCAGAATTGCACAGGTCAGCGACCATACCTCTCCTTGGGTAAAACTCAGGCACCCTAATTTCAACGCTGGGGTCTGCTTTCTTTACATATGTCGGGAAATCAACA
>JAXHUK010000125.1:0-7681 GCA_034189725.1 Chloroflexota bacterium
GCGCAATCTCTGGGAGCCTGCCTCCGGAGCCAAGGATATGGTTTGGGTCCCGCTTTCCACAAGACCTTGTACAACCACCTCGGATAAGGGTCGAATTCGCAGTGAGCTGACCGAGATCTCGGCACCCATCTGGCGCATCCTGGTGACAAGCTCATCTATCTCAGGATGGTCAGAGACGGCAGCCGCGAGAAGCCCTATTCTGTTGACATAAAGCAGGCTGTGCCTGGCTTGATCCAGCAAGCTATCCAGGTTGCGGTAGCGAAATGGCCGAAATGAAAATCCGGCGAGGCAGAAACGGCAGCCCCACCCGCAACCGCGGGCGATCTCGATAAGGCACATATCGCTGAACTCGGTATTCGGAGTGAGGATTACCGAGGTGGTGGCGGCTACTGAATCGAGGTCAGCCAGCCATTGCCGTCTAATGGGGTTGCCATTGTAGAGAGCGGGCACATAGACTCCAGGCAGCATTGCCAGTTCTCTGAGTATCACCTCCTTTTTTTCAGCCAGGCATTCGGTCAAGACCTCGATCAGGCTGGGAAGGATTGCCTCTCCCTCGCCAATGGCGAGACAGTCGAAGAACGGCGAAAGGGGCAGGGGATTGGCGGTGATACATGGGCCACCGGCAATGACTAAAGGATGGTTTTCATCACGGTCGGCGGCGAACAGAGGAATACCACTGGCTTTGAGGACTTGAACTATGTTGAAGTAATCCAGTTCGTAGGAGACGGAGAAGGCGAGTACATCGAAGTCGGCAAGTGGGCGCTGGGATTCCAGGCTGATGGGCTCTTCAGTTTTGGCTCTTCCAGATTCCCAGAAAACACGTTCACAGACAATGGTGTTGTAGCTGTTGAAGAGGCCATAGATAGTCTGAAAGCCGAGGCTGGACATTCCCAGGTAGTAGGAATTGGGGTAGATCAGGGCAATGTGGGTCCTGCCGCCCCAGTCTTTGTAGATAGTGCCCTGTTCCGTCTCGAGCTTTTGCCGCGCCTCTTTGGTCGCTTTCCATGTCATGAACCATTCACATTGCTAGCACTTTGTATAGCCGCAAGCGGGGCAGAGGAGGCAGCCTTCCTGGAAAATGAGCAGGCCGCCGCAGTCGGGGCATTGTCCCAATAAGCTGATCCCATCACCAGTCTTGGTATGTTGCCTGGGTTTAACGTCTGACTTGTCTTCATATACATGGAGACCGATATCGCCGTTGCTCTTGTGCCGTTCCAGCACCCCGGCGATGGCATCGGGGCAGGAAAGGATAGCGTGGCCCCTGTCCCACGAAATCTGGGGGCAGCGGATTCCTTTCAGGTGTTTGATGATCGATTCCACTTCCACTCCCGACCGTAACGCCAGGGAGATCAGCCTGGTGATGGCCTCGAGCTGCGCTGAGGCACAGCCGCCAGCCTTACCCAGGGCACAGAATACCTCGCATAATGCATGTTCATCATCGAAATTCACTGTGATATAGAGGTTACCGCAGCCTGTGGCAACCTTCTCTGTGATTCCTGTTGTTACAGTTGGCCGGTCTTTTGGGACCAGTTTGGTCTCTTCAACCGTTTCCTCCCTGCTAATGCTCAGGACCTGTCCCTCTCGGCTTCCATCTCTGTAGATAGTGATACCCTTGCAGCCTTCTCTATAGGCAAGCATATAGACATGCGCCACGTCCTCTCGTGTTGCATCATGGGGGAAATTGACTGTTTTGGATACAGCGTTATCGGTATACTTCTGAAAAGCTGCCTGCATTCTGACATGCCACTCCGGGCTGATGTCATGGGATGTGACGAATACCTGTTTAATTCTCTCGGGAACGCCCTCTATATCCCGCAGGTTGCCTTTCTTGGCCAGTTCCTGGGTGAGACTTTCAGAGTAGAATCCTTCTTTTTTCGCTACCTCCTCAAAGAGGGGATTTATCTCTACCAGGTGAGTGCCCTCCAGAATCGTGCGCGTGTAGCTCAGGGCGAAGAGAGGCTCGATGCCGCTGGAGCAACCGGCGATTATACTCAATGTGCCCGTAGGGGCAATAGTAGTTCTGGTGGCATTTCTCACCCGTGGTGCATCGGGCATGTCATAAGTACTACCTTCTAAAGCGGGAAACACTCCTCTCTCAGTGGCTAAGCTCTGGGACTCCGCTGTTGACTCATCGCTTATGAACTTCATCAAAGCCTCAGCAGTATCAAGCGCCTCCTGTGAATTGTAGGGTATTCCCAACTGGATGAGGATGTCGGCGAATCCCATCACTCCAAGGCCGATCTTCCGTGTTTTCCTGGTCATGTCGTGTATCTCAGGCAGAGGGAATTTGTTGACATCGATGACATTGTCCAGGAATCTTACGGCCATTCTCACTAGTTTGGCTAACTTGACATAATCTATCTCGGTCTTGCCGTTATTGTTACAGACCATCCTGGACAGGTTGATGGACCCCAGGTTGCACGACTCGTAGGGGAGAAGGGGCTGCTCGCCGCAGGGATTGGTACTCTCCACACTCCCCAGCTTTGGAGTGGGATTATCCCTGTTTACACGATCGAGGAATACAATTCCCGGGTCCCCGTTTCGCCAGGCGTTGTCCACGAGGCGGTCGAAGACGTCTTTGGCATTGAGCTTACCCACCACTTTCTTTGTATGAGGATTGACCAGTTCGTAGTCTCTGCCATCCTCGACCGCCTTCATAAAGTCCTCAGTCACAGCCACCGAGATGTTGAAATTGGTGAGGGATGTATTGTCCTCCTTGGATGTGATGAACTTCAATATATCAGGGTGGTCGACGTTGAGGATTGCCATGTTCGCTCCTCTCCGTTTACCCCCTTGCTTGATGACGTCGGTGGCGGCGTCGAATGCTCGCATGAATGATACCGGGCCGCTGGCTACCCCTCCCGTGGAGCCGACTGCATCTCCTTCAGGACGCAACCGTGAGAATGAGAAACCAGTACCGCCACCGCTTTTGTGGATAAGGGCAGTGTACTTCACCGAATCGAAAATGGACTCCATAGAGTCCTCGATGGGCAAGACAAAGCAGGCAGAAAGCTGCCCCAACTCACGTCCGGCGTTCATCAGGGTTGGGGAGTTGGGTAAGAACTCAAGATTAGCCATTGCCTGATAGAATTCCTCTTCCCTCTCTTTAGTGTCATCTGTAGGATCGTAGAGCAGATCGGCCAGGGCGACGTGGTGAGCGACTCGCCGAAGCAGGTCTTCAACGCTCTCGCTCAAACGACCTTTGTTATCCTTCATGAGATATCTCCGTTCCAGAACCGCTCTGGCATTCGGAGACACTTTGACCTCGGCATGCTCTGCCTTGTGACGTTTCGCTCTGGTTTCGGGAGCTTTCACGGGGGCTTGTTCCTCTTTTTCGGTAGCGGGCATAAATGCTTCGGGTCCTTTCTCGTTGAGGATACTTTTTGCAATGGATTTGATTTCTGTATCAGGGACGGGTCGTATTATTTCGGGGGCGAGGTCTTCCATACCAGGCAGGGAGGGTACACGATACAGGCGTTCAATAACCTGATCGGCGAGCTCCTCGATCATATCCCTATCCGAAATACCCATGGATTCGGCCGAGGCAAATACGGCCCGGGCTACCCTGTTGCGCAGTGCTCGCTCTGCTTTGCTGGTTTTGCCATTGTTACTGCTGTTCATAGCTCTCACGTTATCGTTGATATCACGCTGACTGATACCTATCGATTTTTTTTGGGGTTTGAACATTTTTTCTGCTCAGGGAGTTGAACTCCTCATTCGGGATGAGAGGTAGCTGGCTGGCAAGAGGCCGTCCTGCTACCAGGGTGTCCACCTCATGCTTGAGGCTGGTTATATCGGCGAAATCACGGTAGACGCTGGCGAAGCGAATATAGGCGATATGGTCCAGCTTCTTGAGTCTGTCCATCACGAGCTCTCCCACGGCTGAGCTTGTGATCTCTATCCTGCCCAATCGGTGCAACTCGGATTCAATATCGTCCACCAGCTTTTCCACAGTCCCGGTAGGGAGGGGACGCTTCTCACACGCTCTGCTAATGCCGATTGCCAGCTTCTCGCGTTTGAACTCCTCACGTCGATGGTCCTTCTTGATGATAGTAAGGGTGGCAGTTTGTATCTTCTCGTACGTTGTGAACTTCGAGCCACAGCCAAGGCACTGGCGACGGCGGCGAACTATATCATCGACGTCTCGTGAGTCAGTTACTTTGGAATCGGTATAACCGCAGTGGGGACACCTCATCAGGCTACCTCGGCCAATCAATATATTGTGTTGGAAGCATACAATAGCACAATATATAGAACTTGTCAAGGTTTTTTGAGGGGGATTATTCAAACTTCTCTGGTGTTTCGATCCTATGAAGGGTAGTGGACTGTCCTGGTTTCGTTCTGAGGCGAAGGCGAAGACTCTCTACGTGGCTATTCAAGGAGATTCTTCGGTCGCGGAGTTTACACTGAGCGAAGCCGAAGTGCTCCCTCGGAATGACATTGCAGGTCAGTTGTGGGCCCTCTGGACCACGAGGGTTTTCCCCTAATGCTCAAGGCATCATTGGGGAGTACGAACGCATTCCGGTCAGCTCCTACTGCTGCTGGCGGCGAGGTAGCGGTAGCCAACTGAACAGCCGCCCCAACTCCCCCTGTTCCCATGATACAAGCACCTGGCTGGCGATAAACAGGGAGCTATAGGTACCGACGATGACACCGATGGTCAGCGCGAGGACGAAGTTGCTGATAGTTGTCCCGCCGAAGAAGAGGAGCGCGAGGAGAACGAATAGCGTGGTTAAACTGGTATTGAGTGACCTCCCCAGAGTTTCAGTGAGACTCATATTGACGATTGTTGAGAATGGGGCACTGTGGTCTCGTGTTCTGTTTTCCCGTACACGGTCGAATATAACGATAGTGTTGTTCACACTGTAGCCAATGACTGTCAGTATAGCAATGATGAACATGGAGTTGACTTCTATGCGGAATATGGAGAATATTCCCAGCACTATCAGCGCGTCATGTACCAGAGCCACTATAGCGACTACTCCATAGCTGATAGGGCGGGTTAGTTTGCGGAAGGCCCACGTAATATAGATAAGGATTCCTGCTGCAGCAAGAATTACCGCATATAGCGTGTAGTTGACACGTTCAGTGGCTACGTCAGGAGAAATTGAATAGACATCCAGAGAATCAAATGCACCAAACTCTAATTCCAGAGCTTGCTTGATCTGCCTTTCTTCATCTGAGAATAATGTCCCTGTTTTAATCAGATATGAATCAATTGTTGTTTGTACCGGGTTGAGCCCCGGGTATCCAAGGTTCCCCAGTTCGTCGCTTAACCTGTCCTTATCTATCGATTCTCCGAATAGTAAAGCTAGCGTCCCGTTACCCGCTGAGCCCGTGGTATTTCCAGACGCGCTGAATCTGGCTATTCTGATTGTTGTTGTGTCGAACACGGCCTGAAGATCCTCAGCCAACTGTTCTCTCTGCTTGGTATCTAGTCCCAGGTCAGGTATCAGGAAGGTATCCTTGGGACTATGCTGGATAATGGCCTCAGGATGATCTAGGGCAGCGAACTTCTCTCGCAACTCTTGCTGGCCTACCGGCTCCTCGAAGACGATTGTCATGGTAGAACCACTGCTGAACTCGATGCCCAGATTAAGTCCGGATACAACAAGGGAGATTATGCCGATTATAATCACCAGCGTTGATGCCAGGAAGAACCATTTTTTTCTACTTACAAAGTCAAACAATTACACGTGCTCCTTAGGAAAAGATGTCTGCTCAAGCTTCCCTACTCCGAAAAGTGGGAGGCGCTGTGCCAGATTTGTGCCTATGAAGAGGCGCAAAAGGGTCCTGGTGACAAATATAGCGGTGAACATGCTCAGCAACACACCTATTGCCAGTGTGAGAGCGAATCCCATAACACTGGGAATTGCTAATGTGCTTCCCATCCAGTAGAGGATACCGCAGGTAATAAGTGTGGAGATATTGCTGTCCCGAATTGCGGTCCAGGCGCGATTGAAGCCAGCCTCGATGGCTCCACCAAGGGTGCGTCCTCCCCTCAACTCCTCCTTCAGGCGCTCAAAAATGAGCACATTGGCATCAACTGCCATGCCAATTGACAGAACGAACGCTGCAAGACCGGCTAGTGTAAGTGTTACTGGTATCAGCTTAAATGCCGCCAGTACCAGGATGCCATAGAATAGCAGGGCAACGCTGGCCAGTACGCCAGGGAGACGGTAGTAGAGCATCATGAATACCAGTATCATGAGCAGTCCCACCATACCTGCAATAAGACTTCTGTTAATTGAATCACCCCCCAGGGTGGGATCGATGTCCTCACGGATGATCGGTCCCATCAGGGAAACGGGAAGCGCACCTGCGTTGAGTAATATCGATAGCTCCTGGGCACGATCCAGTGAAAGGCCGGTAATGACACCGCTGTCGCTGAGTACTGCCTGCACAGTTGGGCTGGAAACCAGATGGTCATCCAGAAAGATACCGAGTGGTTTGTTATCGGGTGAGTTCGTGCCTGCGAAAAGACGCCCGGTGATCTCAGCGAATAGCTCGGCACCCTCATCGTCGAGTTCGAATGCAACCTGGGGTTCGTTGGTATCCTGGCGAATGACCACGTGGGCATTTCTCTTGAGATATTTACCGGTTAAAGCGAGCTGTTTCCCGTCACTGCTCGTAGCCAGGGCGGGAACCCAGAGCCGTGGGTCTTCAGGGATTGAATACAATTCAGTATCCCAGTATGGTGCTCTTGTGATCATCTGGATATTGGTCGTGGCATAGCCGAGGCCATCCAGTTCCTGTTCGAGCGATTCCTGGGTAATCTCAGAATCGAACACCAGCACTGGTAGTGCAGTACTTCCTCCGAAGGTGGCAATCTCAACGAAGCCAGTGATCGATGAGTTTCCAGAGAGTGAGATAAGAGCTTGCTCAAGCTCATTTTTTTCTTCCTGTGTGAGGGGTAAATCCCAAAGAATAAATGCTGACTCACCTATTGCGGGATCACCTTGGTTATCAAGGAGTACTTCACGAAAGTCGAGTTGGGCCGTTGATCCGATCAAGTTGACCGCTGCATCCATATCCCTGATACCTGGTAGTTGTACAGATATGCGATCGCTACCCATCTTCTGAATCGATGGCTCGGAGACTCCGTAGGCATCGACTCGACGACTGATAATCTCCATCACCCCTTGTACGGCATCCACAGCGGTCTCATTTCCGATCTGTGATAGGTCAGCTTTATAGACCAGGTGAGTGCCGCCACTGAGGTCTAATCCCAGACTCATGCCCATGGGATTATCGCCGTAGCCCCTGTCTCCTAAAAGAGGTATGTGGTACTCCTTGACCAGTAGTGCAGACAAGGAGATGGCGAGCAGTGCAACAATGATGACGAGCCTGATGATGTTTCCGCGGTTCACAAATTTCTCCCTAATCGCTTTGATACAAAGTTGAGTGCTTCCTCTGCGGTCTCTATTTCTCCTGCAGCCTGTGCTTCTCGTACTAACTCGAGCAGTTCGCCGATTTGGGGCCCTGGGGCTAATTCAAACGTGTTGATCAAGGTGTGCCCATCGATCAGTCGTGGTGGTAGTACTGTAGTCTGCTCCTGAAACCACTTGTCAAGCATATAGCGCGCTGTTTCGGTATGCTGGCGCCATTGATCGAGGTCAAGCATTGGCCCCCTTGCTGCCAGGTGGTCTGCAAGGCTGAGAAACAAGGTGTCGATCCCAGC
>JAXHUK010000126.1:0-8650 GCA_034189725.1 Chloroflexota bacterium
CTTGAGTACATTCCGCCTGAATTACGCGAGGGACGAGGTGAGATCGAGAAAGCAGGGACGAAGTCCTTGCCCAGGCTGATTGGATTATCGGATATTAAAGGTGATTTTCACGTACATACTAACTGGAGCGATGGACATGACACTATTGAGGCGATGGCTGTCGCTGCACGGGCCAGGGGCTATCAGTACCTGGCGATTACCGATCATTCGGGAGGACGAGGGATCTCCCACGGGCTCAGTATAGAGCGGTTGCGACAACAGGTAGCTGAGATAAAGGCGCTTGATCAAAAACTGGATGGGATTCGCCTGTTAACGGGGATCGAGGTTGATATTCGCGCCGATGGCACACTCGACTATCCGGACGAAGTCCTACGTGAACTGGACATTGTTGTTGCCGCTGTACACTCTGCAATGAGACAGGATTCAGTGAGAATAACCAGAAGGATCGTGCGTGCTTTGGCGAACCCTCACGTCAATATACTGGCTCATCCCACATGCAGACTTTTGAGTGGAAGGGCACCAATAGATGTCGATATGGAGGAGATTTTTCGCGTTGCGGCGAGGACAAACACAGCTCTGGAGATCAATGCTATGCCCGATCGACTGGACTTAAAGGACACCCATGTTTTGCGGGCGCTGGAATATGGTGTACAATTAGTTATTAATACCGATGCTCATGATGTGAAAGCTCTCGATGTAATTCGCTACGGGATCGGAGTGGCACGGCGGGGATGGTGCCAGTCTGGGCACGTCCTCAATACGAGATTACTTGAGGAGATACTGCCTTCTATTGAGGGATCAGGGTGATTATAGTTGAAGATAGCGATAGAATTAACGAGTTGGGATATGCCGATGAAAGAGCGGAAAAGGTCATTGGAGAGAAGTGGAGGATGACGCAGAAAAGCTGCGAATTCGAGAGCAGTAAGTACTCTGGTGATCTACCGGGAACGTATATGTGCCCTCGGGTATCGGAAAACTTACTTTGAGATAATGCAGCAGCAGTTCATTGGGTTTGAAAATGTCGTCGTATGAGTCTGCTAACCTCAATATAACCGCAACTGGAGAAAATGAGGCGATACAGCATCTCAAACAGGCTATATTTGCCGGAAAACCCTGGTATATTGCCTTACTCGAGGCCATAGGATTGTGGACCTGCTCTGAAGAAAATCATAATGGTTACTGTTACCGCTATCTCATCGATGGGGAAGCCTTCGACTGGCTACTTCTCGCGGAGCGTCTTTGTATGGAAGTCGCAGAACATATTCCCGAGGAGGAACTTACTGACCTCCTCTTTTTTGGCAGGTTACCTGAGGATGTATCAGATGATGAGTTCAGAGAGATTATCGGAAGTGCCAAGTACCAAGCTCATCTCAATTATGTATACGGAGTCACTATTGAGAAATTCATCGTTCTCGCAGTTGAGGAGGAAATAGAAAAAGAGCGGCAGTGCTACGTTTTCTCCGATGATGTTGAATCTGTTGTGGATAGCTATCAACGGATATATGGTGCTGACCAGACTCAATTGCTGCGATGGTTTCGTGAGGAAAAGGGTTATGCGAAAACCAAGAGAATGAGTGTCAGTGAGTTGCAGGAGTTTACATACTGGCTGTTTAAATATAGACTGAGAAACTGTGATAAGGCACGTGTAGCCAGTGACACCAGAAAAGGGCTGGAGTATTTCAGGCGCCAGAAACAGGCTGGAGATCAATGAGCGGGGAAATGGAAAATGGTTGTTAAAGAGTAATTACTTATGGCAAAATGCACTTCCAGAAGGAGATTGTGGAGATAGGGAAAACGAACTATCTGAAGTTGGATAAAAGAATGCTGATCTAATCTCTAATTAGGTAACTACTTTCAACACGGGAATTACTATCATGTTATTAGCAATTGATATCGGTAATACGAATGTAGTTTTTGGGATATTTGATGGTGAGAGATTGAGGGCTACCTGGCGGCTTAGCTCTGATATCCACAGGGTTGCCGATGAATATGCTGCGGCAATCCTGAATTTGCTGTCACTGAGAGGACTGGCGCCCAAAGACATTAACCATGCAATTATATCGAGCTCAGTACCACCTTTGGTAACAGTTTTCGAAGAGTTATGTTGGTACTACTTCAAGATTTCGCCTCTGGTAGTAGGATCGGGTGTAAAGACTGGAGTTCGCATCGCAATTGATAATCCTCGTGAGGCTGGAGCTGACCGGGTAGTGAATGCAGCGGTAGCGCATAGGCTATACGGTGGCCCCCTTATAGTTATCGATTTTGGCACTGCAACCACACTGGATGCCGTGTCTGAAGACGGGGATTATCTTGGAGGGGCTATTGCTCCGGGTATTGGGATTTCGTCCGAGGCACTCTTTGAACATGCCGCTAAATTGCCACGTGTGGAGTTGGTTCGCCCCAAGCAGGCTATAGGGAGAAACACCATAACCGCTATGCAATCGGGCATTATCTTTGGTTATGTGGGTCTCATAGAGGGCATAGTTACCCGCATGAGGAAGGAATTGGGCGGTGAGGTGAAGGTGATCGCCACGGGAGGTTTAGCGGATATTATCGCAAAGGAGACCAACGTCATTGACGCTTTGGAGCCAGATTTAACGCTTACCGGATTGCGGTTAATTTATGAGCTCAATGGCGGAGGTTAGCAAGTGAGGGAAATGTGTTTGAGAATAGGAATGTAGTCCTGGGCGTAACTGGCAGTATTGCTGCCTATAAATCGGTGGACATTGCCAGCAAGTTGACGCAGAAGGGTTTGGCTGTTGACGTGGTGATGACCAAGGCAGCCTGTGAGTTTGTCACCCCGTTAACGTTTCGTAGTATCACTCACAGACCTGTTGTTACTGATATGTGGGAGCTTTCCTCTGAGTTCAGCGTTGAGCATGTTGCCCTTGCGGAAAAAGCAGACGTTGTAGTCATTGCTCCTGCTACTGCTAATACCATTGCCAAGCTGGCAGTAGGAATTGCCGATGAGATGTTGACTGCAACTGTGCTTGCTACCAGAGCACCGGTGATACTGGCCCCGGCCATGGATATTGGGATGTATAACAATGCAATAACCCAGGAAAATCTATCCCGATTACGCTCGCGGGGCTTTATCATTGTGGGGCCCGGTTATGGACGTATGGCGTCAGGGCTGGTGGGAATAGGGCGTCTGGCGGAGAACACTGAAATCATGGGAGCTATTTTTCAAGTTCTGGGGAAAGAAGGCACGTTGGCTGATAAACAGATTGTGGTTAGTGCTGGTGGCACCCGAGAGCCTGTGGATCTGGTACGCTATATCGGCAACCGTTCTTCCGGTAAGATGGGCTATGCACTGGCGGAGGCAGCTCGTGATCAAGGCGCTATAGTAACCCTTGTGACCAGTGTTACCGAACTACCACCACCTGCAGGTGTCGAGATAATGCAAGTAGAGACTGCTCATGAGATGCGAGATGCTGTGCTCAAAGCTACAGAAGCTGCAGACGCTCTTATAATGGCTGCGGCAGTGGCTGATTATCGTCCGGCCTCTATGGCAGATGGCAAAATAAAGAGGGAGTCGGAGACCTTAACCCTCGAACTGGTGAAAACGACGGATATTCTTGGCGAGGTCCGTGGTGACATTATCAAGGTTGGGTTTGCTGCTGAAAGCGCTGATTTGATTTCCCGGGCAACTGAGAAACTACAAAGAAAACAGCTTGATTTCATCGCGGTCAATGATATCACCGCTGAAGATAGTGGATTCGGCACCGAAACAAATCGAGTGACTCTCATTGATAAAGAGGGGAATATTGAACCGCTTCCCTTAATGCTCAAATATGAGGTCGCTCTCTGTATTTTAGAAAGAGTGTCAGTACTACTTTCCCAGCAACAGGGGTAATCAACAGTATCCCCCCGAAATCGTCCTTTTTCATAGGGGCAGCCGCATCTACTATCACAGAAGTACCTCTCATTCTTACATTGTAAGCATGTCTCGTTCTGCTCTATAGATGCCTATAGATCGTTGTGATATGTTTGGGTAAAGAGATGAGAGTTGCTGCAAATAGTATTTGGCACATCTGAGACTTTGTGCTAAAATCTACGCAGCAAACAAAAGGGAGGTGCTATGTCTGATGTCGTAGACCAACTTGCACATCGCGAAATACTGTTTGGAGGGAGTGTACATGCATTTGGCTGGATCATCTACATACTGGCTGTTATTGCATTAGGTGTTCTCGCCTACGCATTCTATCGACGCATTAAACTTTGGCAAGTTGGTGTTAAAGATGACTCATTCTCTAATCTGGGGCAAAAAACAAGCGCTTTCATAGAAACAGGATTAATAGATGGTGTTCTCCACAGGAGAATACTTCGAGATTTATATCCAGGGCTAATACATGCCCTGTTTTTTTTTGGCGCTTTACTCCTCCTATTGACAACTGCACTGGATGTGATCAGTCACTACTTTTACGAGTTTCTGCACGGTAACACCTATCTGACGTTCTCTTTTCTGGCAGACCTTGGTGGTTTGATGCTCCTCATAGCTGTGATAATGGCAGTTATCCGGAGATATGTCCAGAAGCCAGATAGATTGGATAACATCCCCGCTGACGCTATCGGTTTAGCCTTGATATTCATTATAGTCTTCAGCGGCTATGTGTTAGAGGGCCTTCGCATTCTGGTCACGGATGCCCCAGCAGAATGGGCCCAATGGTCATTCTTAGGTTTTGGCTTTGCGAAGATCTTTGAGGGTGGAAGCGGTTTGATGGGCTGGTATGAAGGTATGTGGTGGTTACACTCACTGCTCATTGTCGGAACTATTCTCTACATGGCACTTGCAGTACCAAAGCTGACCCATATCGCTGTCTCTCCCCTCAATGTGTTTTTCAGGTCAAGCAGGCCTAAAGGTGCACTCAGGACGATAGACTTGGAAGAGGCAGAAACATTTGGTGCCGCCGATATTCAGGATTTAACCTTTAAAGATTTACTCGATCTCGATTCCTGTACACGTTGCGGACGTTGCCAGGATAACTGTCCTGCATATCTCAGCGGAAAGGCACTTTCACCGAAAAAACTCATCCAGGACCTCAAAGGGCTGATGACTGAAAGAGCATCGGTTCTTCTAAGTAAAACAGCTGCTGCTGATGAAGAAGATGCGAATGATGCTGAAGACAACGGGCGACAGATGATTGGTGACGTTATAACTGAGGAAGTGATTTGGGATTGTACCACATGCCGCTCATGCCAGGAGCAGTGTCCGGTTTTCATAGAACCCATAAACAAAATAATTGAAATGCGGCGCAATCTCGTCTTGGAACAATCTCAATTTCCAGATACTGCTATGGTAGCCTTGAGGAGCTTGGAGCAGCGAGGGCATCCCTGGCGTGGTACTATGGCTACGAGAACTGACTGGGCAGAAGGTCTAGACGTAACAGAAATGTCTGAGAATAGCGACGTAGATGTGTTATTCTGGGTTGGCTGTACTGGTGCTCTTGAAGAACGTAACATGAAGGTAGTTGCAGCGGTGGCCAAGGTGCTCAAGGCGGCAGGTGTGAACTTCGGTATCCTGGGTACTGAGGAGGTTTGCTGTGGCGATCCTGCTCGTAGAATAGGAAATGAGTACCTATTCCAAATGCTCGTCCAGCAGAATATCGAGATGTTCAATAACTACGGTGTAAAGAAGATCGTTACTGCATGTCCGCATTGCTTCAATACACTGAAGAATGAGTACCCCCAATTCGAGGGTAATTTTGAGGTATGGCATCACACCGAGTTTATTCTCGATCTGCTGGAACAGGGTAAACTGAGCCTGCCGAGGAGCCTGGATAGGAAAATCACCTATCACGATTCCTGTTATCTCGGCAGATACAATGATGTGTACAAAGCACCACGTGAGATTATTCATCGTGTGACCGGTGTGGATCCAGTGGAAATGGAACATCAAAATTACAAAGGTTTTTGCTGTGGAGCTGGCGGCGGCAAGATGTGGATAGAAGAACAGACGGGAACCAGGATGAATCAGATGCGCACTGAAGAAGCGCTCAAGACCAATGCCGAAGTGCTCGCTTCCGCATGCCCATTCTGCATTCAAATGTTTGAGGATGCTATAAAAGCAGTGGGGGCGGAGGAGAAGCTCAAAGCAAGGGATATAGCCGAGATCATCGTCGCGGTGATCTAGTAAGACTGAACCGTGAAGTAGAGCAGCCACGCGTGGCTGCTCTACTTTCAAAAAAATTTTGTAATCCAGCGCATAGGGGCAGACACAGGGGGTCTGCCCTACTCTTTTGCAGTAAATTCGCCTCTGATTTTCATTTTCAGGAAGTCGAAGATTGCCCACACGATGTATATCGGGGATTTCCGGTGGTCGAGGATGCGCGAGTAGTCCCACACGAATTTAGGGAAGTGTACGATAAAATGCAGCCATGCAGTCTGGCGTTGCTGTTTGGTGAAATGTTTCTCCCTGAAGATGAAGCTGCCCCTCGTGGCATAGTATAAGGGGCGCCCTTTGAGCCTTTTTCGCTTGGCATCGCCGAACCACCCTTTGTGCCAGACTTTCGAGGTTGGAACATAGAATATTTTGTAATCGCTTTTGGAAGTTCGAACACAGAGGTCTGCATCTTCCCATCCAAAAAAAAACCTCTCATCGAACATACCTATCGATTGCAGTAAATCACGGGTGATGAACATAAAGCACCCGCATATCCAATCGACCTCAGTTATTTCGTCATACTGTCCGTGGTCTGTTTCCCCGCTGCCCCGTATCGGTGTTTTCCCCGTCTGGTAGTCTATGATGCCGCCAGCAAACCATATCATTTCGGGGTACTCGTAACAATAGACCTTACCGCCCGCGATCCCGATCTTGTGGTCGCTTTGTGCTGTCGAAACGAGCGTATCCAGAAAATCGGGAGGAACCACGGTATCATTGTTGAGTAGCACGACATAGTCAGCACCTCTCGACAATGCATCTGTCATTCCAATATTACAACCCTTGGCAAAGCCGTAGTTTTTATCATTCTCAATCAATCGTATGCTATCGCCAAACCTCAGTTTAAACAGTTCGACGTCGTTTCCCTCGGAGGCATTGTCGACCAGTAGTACCTCATAATTGGGATAGGTGACTTTCTTGAGCGACTTCAGGCACTCCTCGCTGTCTTCGAAGTTATTCCAGTTTACAAGGACTATCGAAACTTTCGGCATCGCCATTGGGAACGGCTCCTGAGTCTTTTTCTGGCACTATCTTCCTGGGTAAGAAACATAATTGTCCTCACAAACAGTATCGGTGGCCGCAGATTCCCTCTGACACAGGTAAAGGGACGGGATTGCCACGTAAGAATCTCAGCGGGGAGTGTTCAGTTTATCTCTAGCTATGGCAATTATGTATGCTGATGAAACCTGATCATCGTTTCTAAATTCACCTACTCCACACTCACGCTCTACAGAGTTATCGGCCAGCGTGACATCACACTGCCCGTAGAGACTGATGGTGCCGAAGTAGTTACCGAGCAAATGTTCGAATTCCTCAACCCAGAACTCCTTGACATGAAATGGGTTAGGCGGTGTATCTACTGATGGCGAGAAAATCCGCCTGTTGGGTGTGGAACAGATCAGCAAACCATCCTCTTTTAGAACACGTCGGCATTCGTCTAAGAAGCTATAGAATGCCGCTATATGCTCCAATGTCTCGAAGGATACGACAGCATCAAACGAATCACTGGCGAATGGTAATCGTGTGCCATCGGCACTGATGAAGTCCGTGCGAGAATCGATACTATACCAATCATGAGCAAAGCGTACGGTTTCCACTGACACATCGGCACCTATCACCCTCGCTGCTCCATGCTCTACCATGTAGCCTGTTCCGTAGCCTGTGCCGCATGCTATATCCAGAACATTTTTATGTTCCACCATGCTTGCGGCAAAGATGTATCTGTCTATATGCTCTTTGTATATATCCTGCGGGGTTTTACCCGGTACTAAACGTTCACCGGTGAACTCCATCTCAGCCTTAGGCATTATTCATCACTCCGATATCGGTCTCGATGCTTTATTCTATCACACAACGTATCTGTTAGCACCTCTCAGGTGAACGTTATAGAAATGCTGTTTACATTGTTCCGAAAATAGACCTTAATTCCGTTCGTGGTGAGCCTGTCGAACAGTACTTGTGATGCTTGTTGACATCCTCCCTGGTGCCGATGGCCAATTGGAATGGATGGTTCTGATCAGGGCTGCATAGCACAGGTTTGCCCCTGTTGCAGCCCAATGATGGAGAATGATATGATGAGGCTGCTGAACAGAGTAATCACCCAGAAGAAGTGATTACTATCACTATATACTACTTCATTACTCCTTTTTCTCGCCTCCGAGAAACTCGTGCAGGGCTTCTCTTGCAGCTTCTGCTGCTTTTTCCCCGCCTTCTTTCGCAGTTTCCAGAGCTGCCTCGGCAGCATGTTTGGCAATGTCAGCCGTTATCGTACCTGTATGCCTGGCATCATCGACGAAGTCTTCGGCGGTTATCTTTACTCCCATAGCTATCCCTTCGGCGGTATTTCTCGTATCAGATGCTACCAGCTTCGCCCCTTCGACGATACCTTCAGCAGCTTGTTTCGTTATCTCTGCGGCTACTATCTCGGTATCTTTCGCACCGTGAACGATCCCTTTCATCACTCCTCTTGCTGCTGCCTCTACCTTTTCG
>JAXHUK010000127.1:0-4542 GCA_034189725.1 Chloroflexota bacterium
GTCTTGTCTCCATCCAGGACGATGCTTGTCGGGTTGGTGCTGCCGCTCAGATCGCCGCTCCAGCCCACGAAGTACCAGCACTCATCCGCAGGTATCGCCTCCACCGTCACCGTGCTGCCACAATCATACATGCCTCCACCTTCAACAGCGCCCCCTTCCAGTGGGCTGACAATGGTTGTCAAAACGCACTGCGGCACTGTGTTAATAATCACAGTTCCGCCTGCAACCGCTTCGGGATTAAGTACCGAACTGCCCTGTAACACAGCGGCAGTCTGCCTGTTGCCCTGCCGCTCAGGGTGCACAAAGGCAAAGCTCAAGGGTGTGCCAGGAGTCTCCGCTTGCGCCTCAAACTCTACAGTAGCCAGGATAAAGTCCTCGGTTGCATTGGGATCGAATACGCCGGCCATGGCATCAAAATCTACAGTTCCCTCAATGTTGTCGAACGTCGATTCCCAAACGTCTCCGAGCACCCCACCAGGTACAATACTCACAACAGCCAGTTTTGTGGTATCGAAATCGATGCTGGCTGTAGCGGTATCTACCTCTTCACCAGCGGGAACAGTCACAACTATATCAACAGTGAACGTCTGCCCTACGGATACTTCCCTGGTAGCAGGATCGATCACTATACCCACATCATGTTGAGCGAAGTGAGCGTTTACTGTCTTATTC
Source organism: Chloroflexota bacterium (assembly GCA_034189725.1). Lineage (GTDB taxonomy): Bacteria > Chloroflexota > Dehalococcoidia > SZUA-161 > SZUA-161 > JAXHUK01. Next base: position 673 of record JAXHUK010000127.1, read on the forward strand.
CCATTTACCAGAAGTGTCGTTGGGTTTTCTGTCCCACCAAGGTCCCCACTCCAACCGGTGAAGTACCAGAGACTACCTGCAGGATTAGCTGTCACCGAAGCAACGGTGCCACAATCGTAGACACCGCCACCACTTATCGTTCCGCCCTCAGCCGGAATAGCTTGTGTCGTCACCGTATATTCATACTTGTCGAAATATGCGGTAACCGTTTTGCTACCATTTAATACAATGCTTGCCGGATTCTCCGGTCCCGTGAAATCACCTCCCCAGCCCAGGAATTTCCAGCATTCATCAGCCGGTGTAGCTTCAATAATGGCGGTACTCCCACAATCATAGCTCCCGCCACCACTTACCGAACCACCATCAGGTGGTGTGACATTTGTGTTCAACAAGCACTGATCGAGAGCGAAACCGGCAGTAATCGTCTTGGGACCATCAATGTAAATTGTCGTCGGATTCTCCATACCGCTAAGATCGCCACTCCATCCTGTGAACTGCCAGTATTCATTTGCTGATATCGCCTCGACCTCGACAGTGGTGCCACAATCATAGTCGCCACCACCGGTAACCGTACCACCCTCTGCTGGGTCTACATTTGTTGTCAGAGTATATGAATCCCTGCCGAAATGAGCGGTAATCGTCTTGTCCCCATCCAGCAGAATGGTTGTCGGATTATCCATCCCGCTGAGATTGCCACTCCAGCCAGTGAAGTACCAGCAATCATTGGCAGGTATCGCCTCAACCTGGACAGTGGTGCCACAGTCATAGCTGCCACCACCGTTTACCGTACCTGCTTCAGACGGATCAACAATTGCCGTCAGAGTGCACTGAGGCTCCGCTAAAATAATGACGTTTCCATTGAGTACCGATTCTGGATCCAATACCGAACCACCAAAAAAGATGGCATCGGTTCCTCTCGGGGAAGGGCCATCTATAAAGGTTAGCGGTGTACCCGCGGTCTCCCCCTGAGCCTCAAACTCTACAGTTGCCAGAATAAAGTCTGCAGTAGGTTCCGGATCGAAAAATCCCACCGCAGCCTCGTAATCAATCGTGCCCAATCCGTTGTCAAATTCTGCCTTGAACACCATGCCGAGCGTGGATCCCGGCGTAATACCTACCACATCCAGCTTGCCGGGATCGAAGTCAATGGACGCCATAGCAGTATCCACCGCCCCATCCGGTATGGTAACCACAATGTCAACGGTGAACGTCTCGCCTAAATTGACTTCCTTTGGCGTGGGATCGACCATCATACCCACGCTCCCCCCAATTGCAGCGTGCACGGGGGGCGGGATTAAGCCCCCCATCAAGCCCACTATAGCTAAAACCAGCCATATACGCAGGCCAATTGTTTTAATAGTCTTCGAAGCTCTCATGATAAACAACCTCCCCGGGGTATTATTCTCCCCGCTCTAATATGGGAAAAGGTCTGTGGATGATAGTCGAGGAGAACCAGGCACTTCAACCGTTTGCTGGCAGACCACTCCACCCCCACTCTTCCTCTCCTTCTATACTCCCACAAGAGTTATTCTTAAAGAGCAGTAAATTGCTCCTGAACATAGAATACCCCTCTGCATCCACCATGAAAATCGCTATTTTGGCTAATGACAAGAAGAATATCGTAATTTCTGCCAAAGCTCGCCCAAAGCTCGTATGTACTATACCTGTATGACTATTGAGCTTTGAAACAAAACCCGAAGTGTTACCCGACCAATGTTCAATTCAAACCTATCCATGTCCATTTCCCTACTGGCCTTCCTGATGAGAGGATATGTCAAGAGCTGATAATTACGGATAATAGTACGTACCATCCAATCGGATTAGTTTTTACAGAACACAGTTAAAAGTATGACTCTTACCAGCCAATTGACAGAGTATGAGGAAGATACTAAAGTATGACTGGAGAAAACAATGAAGCAACCTCAAGAGAGTAACCCTGTAGCACCTTCTACAGGAGCAATCGACTACTCCAGCGTAGGTGTGAATGTTGACAGAGAGGAAAACGCTCTGTCGGGACTCCACCGCTGGCTGGACAAAACGCTTCACTTCCGCGACGGGCTTACAGGCTCGCCTGCTATGGGAATCGGTTTCTTTGCCAATATCCTCAACCTCGGCAACGGGATGGGACTGGCAATATCCACCGACGGCGTAGGAACCAAGATACTCGTAGCCCGGATGATGAATAAATATGACACGGTGGGCATCGACTGTATAGCTATGAACGTCAATGACATCATCTGTGTCGGCGCGGAGCCCATTGCCCTGGTCGACTACCTCGGTATACAGGAAGCCAACGCAGAGCTGGTGGAACAGATATCCAAAGGCCTCCACGATGGGGCGAAAACAGCAAGGATCTCAATCCCCGGCGGTGAACTGGCTCAAATCCCTGAGATGCTTACCGATGAACTCCCGGGAGTTGCCTTCGACCTCGTAGGCACGGCCATCGGCAGCGTCCACCTCGACAGGGTCATTAACGGTCGCGGAATTGCAGACCACGACCTCATCATCGGCCTGCGTAGCAGCGGGATTCACAGCAATGGACTTACCCTCGCTCGAAGAGCGCTCTTCGAAATGGGCGGTTTCGGCGTTGACACCTTCAGAGATGAACTGGGCAGGACTGTTGGCGAGGAGTTGCTCGAGCCGACCGTCATCTATGTGCCCCCGATAATGGAGATGCTGAACTCGGAAATCGAGGTAAAAGCCCTGGCTCACATCACCGGTGACGGCCTCATGAACCTGACCAGGGTCGAGTCTCAGGTGGGGTTTGTGATAGATAATCTGCCAGAGCCACAGCCGATATTCTCACTGATCCAGCGCTGCGGCACTATCCAGGACGAGGAGATGTTCCGCGTATTCAATATGGGCATCGGGTTCTGCATCGTTGTCCCCGAACGGGATGCAGACAGAGTGCTGAATATCGCCGGGAAACACGGCAACCAGGGCTACGTCATCGGGCACACGGTAGCGGGCTCAGAGAAAACAGTGTCCCTCACACAAAACGGCCTGATCGGTAAGGGCAGGAAGTTTTTTAAGGGCTGAGAGGTTATTTCCCCAATCATTTTTGGAACTAATCTTATTCCTCAAATCTCTTACTAAAATTAGTTATGGTTATTCCAACCACTTTTTTGCCTCGAAGTCGCAGGAATATGCCATCTTCCAATATATCGGTATCAGTTGCCCTTTGAGGTCGTTCTAAACTTACATAGAGAACATCTGCTTCGTCATCAAAATCAAACCATAGATGTTTTGCACCCACCTTTTTGATATGCGGCAATGCTTCAAGTATTTCCTTCACTTCTGTCGTTGTTGCTGCCATATCATATCCCTCTTTAGAAGTTTTCGGATTTTTGTAGTAAAGAAAGCCGTGATAATAAAACCATCATTCCACTCTTTTGACTCTTTATAGATTACAAGCATAGCCTTCTTTTCAAGAATGGGTCTTACGGCCCAAAGCTCATCTTCATCTCCTTTGAATATCCATGTGGGGTTAGCAACTGTCTCTAAGACATCAAAATAATACCCTGCTATATCATCATGATTCTCTACGATATGAGTCCATCTTTCATCAGTTAGTCGAATCGGAATATCATTAACAGAATATGTGATATTTGTCACATTACACGTCGTTTCGGAGAATATTTCCTTGGCTTAATAATTCGGCTCCAGTTCGAGCATTTCACTACCGAAGGTTTCGATATGAAACCGAATGGCTGACTTTACATCGGACAGGGCTTCCTCATAGCTATTGCCCTACCACAACACCCTTTAAGCTCAGGGGATATGCCACATACCCATCAGTGGTCTTTTCCACCACCATCTTAAATTGATGAACCATAGAGCACCCCCCCCCTCGCTTTCAATACCTATTAT
>JAXHUK010000128.1:0-20779 GCA_034189725.1 Chloroflexota bacterium
TTTCCTGACGCTATGATCTGGCTGAAAACTTCGGTATGCGGGTCCAGGATTTGCAAGTTATCCGGGGCCTCTCCCAACTCCCCTCGTCGTGCAGCAACGGCTAACTTGCTACCGATCTCGTCCAACAAATAGATCGCCCCACCCTCTGCCTCCATGATAACCACTGTCTTCTCTAAAACATCATCCAGGATAGTATCCAGTTCCAGGGTATGGCTTACAGCTTTTGCAATCTCACTAAAAGCCGAGAGTTCCCGGGTCCTCTGCTGAACACGATCGTTTAATTCCACATTCCACAACGCCAACTCCCGCCGAGAATCCTCGAGATCGCGAGTTCGCTCCTCTATTTTCTCGGCCATCTCATTAAACGAGCTACCGAGTATACCGATCTCATCCCGGCTCACATCATTCACTCGTGTAGAATACATTCCTCGAGAGATATCCAAAGCTGAAAACGATAGATTGCTGAGCCGACGAAGAACCACTCTCTGGACTAAAAACGAAAGACCTCCCGCCATTGCCATAAAGGCAAGCACTGCAAAAAGAGCTATAAGTGTATTCTGCCACTGAATTTGATTGTCCAGAGCCGCCATATCCAGTCCAATGTCGATAACTCCCAGTATTTCCTCATCAGATGAATGACAACCATAGCATGCAGGCTCATTGAATATAGGAGCAATGGTATGAAGCTCTCTCATTCCCTCTTCATCGATGATAAGCGTCATTTCGTTGCCTGTCTCTAACGCTTCAGCCACATTGACACGGATATCAGCATTGTGTGACACACGTCCTTCACCTGCGGAGGCGTAATGCGCCTTGTTGGCAGAAAATATCGTCACATTATTGACCCAGTCTCCTTGAGCTACGCGTTCGATTCCCCGCACAATGTATTCCCGGTCTCCCAGCAACATATCCTGCTCAAGCGATGTGTGCATAGCAGTATTCAGAGCCGCCGCCGATTGGTGAAACTGTTCCATAGTAGTTTCGCCTTGAAATCGCAACATGAGAGCCGCCACGATACTACCAAACACAATAACGACAGCCAGTATCAATAGGGGTAACTTAAAATAGAGACTCACGTTCCGCATAGTAGTAAATCAATGAATACCAGCATTCAACCTCTGAGTTATCTTGTGCCCGAGGTCAACTCGAATCCAGACTTCAATTAAACTACCATCTGTATGATTTTTCGATTCGTACTAAACTTATGACTGCTCCTAGTTGTGTAACCTTGTTCCACAACTAGGACAAAAACGTGGTGAGTCTTTTAGCTTATGCCCACACTCTGTACAATAATGAATATTAGCGGGCTTTTTAGTGGGTTGGTGATGAGGAATAACGCCTTTCTCGCCTCTGTATGGCTTTCTCGTTAGCCAGTAGAACCCAACTCCAAGGACGAGCACAACTGCAGCTACTGCAGTAACAATCACAGGCCAGCTAACAAGCCATCTATCGGTTACACCATTGGATCCAGCACCAATGACTATCGAGGGATCAGGGTTTTCCTTGGTATATGAAAGATTAAATGCAATCGATTGATTCCCCTCTATGCCTTCGTAGTGATAAATGTGCCTGTGAAACCCGAGGTCATTATCTGTCCATTCTTCCAATGGCTGAACCGACGGTGTTACGTGAAAATCAGTTGCCTCGAGAGGCTGTTGTACGAAAATCAATAAATCATCTATGGGGACCAATGTGGTATATTCTTGATAGATCGTCTTATCTGGATATCCTTCAATAGAGTCATGATAGTATTCTACCCGATATATACCAGTAGTAACCTCGTAGCTTATCTCATCCCAACCACTGATAGCAGATTCTGTACGCCTTGGCGGACCACCAGTGTATCCACCCCTGGCATCTATGGAACCAGCAGAATACATCTCGGCACCTGATGGGACAAGAAAGGTCACGGTTGTTGGCGGTAAAGATCCCTCTATCTGACCCTCTGTCATTACCAGAAGTCGAGGGTCATCATACTCGGGATAGAGCCATAGACTAACGTCTTTGAAGCCTGCAGGCTCGGTTTGAGCTAACGCTGGTGTGGAGGTCAACCAGACTAGTACAACCGATACGGCTATTATAACAAGTCTAATATGTCCAAACTTGGACCCGGTCATTCTCACGATCTGTAATGTAGATTCTACCATTGTCGTCAACCGCAATCCCGTTGGGATAATTTGCCTCACCAGCACCTATTCCAGAACCTCCAAAGGAAAATAATCTGGTGAACTGCTCTCCAACCTGGAAGACGATAACATGATGTCCAAAGGTGTCTACTACATGTAGCAAATCCTCTTCATTTATGGCAAGGCCACGAGGTAATCCAGCATCAAGAGCACCCAGTTCTTCCCCTTCTGGACTAAATAGCCTGAGACGAAAATTATTGCTGTCGGCAACAAATACTTTTCCAAGACTATCTACAGCCACTCCATTGGGAAACGACAACTCACCTACTCCTTCCCCTTTTTTCCCGAACTCCAGTTTAAGATTGCCATTGTAATCAAATACCATAACTCGATGTTTATCGGAAGTGAACTCAGTAATGTAAAGGTCATCCCATTGATCGGTTCTTCTATCGAATGTAAGAGCTACAGGTGCCCAACTGGTCCCATCGAAATCTTCAGGAGTGAATTTACCAATGTAAGACCCTGTATAATCATACATATCGATACAATGTCGAGACCGATCAGAGACATAGATCGTGGCAGTAGTTCTCTTCACATCTACGTAGATTGGTGACCTGGAGGCAACATCGCTTATAGCTGAATCCGGAGGAGCAAGAACACCGAGGCGAGTCCCCTCACCATCGAATACATACGTCCGTCGTAAACCACCTATCTCAGTGATATAAACAAATCTACCATACGGATCTATCGCAACGCCACGTGGCTTGAGAAATATTACTTCAGGCTCACTATTCATATCCTCTGCTTGTTCAATACCCCAGATAGAAAAAAGGTATCTGGGCGAAGTTGGTGGTGGCGTAGGTTCCGCATCAATTTCAGCGAGAGCCAACTCCGGTATCGAAGGTATCGCTAAAACAGGAGAGCGGACCAGGGTAATCCCCACATCCTCAAGTATCTGGTCTTGTACTATCGTCGATGTCGCAGTAATGCTCGGGAGAGTATACTCAGGAGGGGTTACTACTGGCATGTCAGATGCGGCTAATAGACTGTACACTGCAGATCCGGTATCGGGATTCGATGAAATCAGAGACGTCCCTGAATACTCGATATCTGCTCGCCCCGCTTCAGACGCTGTCTGCAGTAACCTGAAGGCTGTAGTACGCAATTCTTCGTACACCGCTGCTGCATCACCCTGATTCACATCATCAGGAAGTTGAGGTGTAAATACATATGAACCACCCTCCAAAGGAACCAGAGCAACAACAACCTTACCTTCAGTATTGACAACCAGGGTCTCCACCATCGTCTTGGGCTCACTGTCTAACCAGTTCGTATATTTCCCTTTGTCGACATCGCTCTCGAATACCGTATCCTGACCCTGTATTGCACCAGACGGAGTTATTACCCGAAATACCGATGATGCACTGGGAAGCTCAACTACTTCCGATAACACCTTGCCAGATGTGATTTTCAGCTCGATATTTGTTCTCCCACCCCCAATTATCCTCGTAACTTCATAAGAATCTTTTAGTTGCAACTGAGTAGGGCCTGTAATAAGAGTTCTGCTTCCCTCAAAGTAATGTATAGTCGCTATCGCATCATCGGCTACCCATATCCAATCCCCGGCGTTTACTTCCATCATATCGGTAGCTAACTGCCAAACACCCGTATCAACACTCTGTGTCTGAACCTCACCATTCCTGATTTCGAGCGTGGCTGAATGCTGTGTCGTAGTCTTCCAGAGAAACAAAACAAGTACTATTCCAACTACAATCACTAATGAGATTAACAGATATATTAATATAGGCCGAAGTCTAAGTCTTTCCTTATCCTGATTTCCAATATCGATAGTATCGTTCATATCTTATACGCCCTTCAGTCGCTTGAGTCTGCCGCTGGCAACCATGTTTTCTGGCTCCAGTGCTATGACAGTTTCGTACACCTGTATAGCTGCTTCAACCTCATTTATTTCCTCATAGCTCAACGCCAATCCAAGCTGAGCCTCTACAAATGTGGGATCAATAGTTACAACCTGCTCTAAATCCTCTACAGCTTCAGCATAGAGACCAGAACAATAGCCCACCATCGCTTCAGCATACAAGACTCCGTTATCATCACCTAGCTCTTCATAGCAAATTACCATCATCTCATAGGCTTCTTTGAAATTAAGTACACGTCGAACAGCTTCTTTATAGTATTCTACTGCCTGCTCGTACTCCCCCATTTCTTGATATGCCCGTCCCAGCATGTAGCGAGAATCAGCATCACGATTATCAGTGCTCACATTCTCATTCAGTGGCTCAATTGCATTTTCAGGCTGGCCTATCTCTATATAAATCACACCGAGATTGTACTGAACCGATTTCAATGTATCGTTCAATGCCTTCATAGGATTATCTTTATTAAGCTCAACTACCTTTAAATACGACTCCAGCGCATCCTCATAGTCCCCTTGTTTAACATATATGCTACCCAGCATCCACAGAGCCACCTCATCGTCTTCATTTTGCATCAGCACAGCTTCAATCTGCTCTATCGCTTTACCGTAGTCGCTTTCATAGACATAGTAATCCGCAAGCTCGAGTCTGAGATTGCTATTGAACGGGTTCTCACTAACGAGTTCCTCAAGACGTGTGATTTCCCTCTCCGCCACAGATTCTTCTTCATACTCCGAACCGGTTAACGAAGAATAAAGATAGACCCCAATAGCCACTGCAATAACGATGATTACACCAATAATGCCTAGACTAATCGCCCTGTGTCGCCTGATTACACTCACAATTAAACCTCTCTACTACTCCTGTTAGCTGTAGACACTACAAGATTGTATACTTACCTCGAGCATCTGCCTATCCCCCAAATGTCACGGCGTGATGAGCGCGAGAGGACTATAGCATCAATGACGGTACTACACAATACCACTAATGAATCTGTAGAACTACTTAACTGATTGAAATTCACCCAAGACTGCTTCGTCTTTAACGTTCCCCTTGGTCATATATCTTATGTCGATATGCCCTCTTAATTAAAAGCAGCACATACTATATACAAAATAAAAACAACCTACAATTCCATGATACACGAATAGGCCTCTTTACTCAAGAGGCCTATTCATCAGGTATCTGAAACTCTATTTATATCACGTTTTTATTGTGCCAGCGTATGGCAATCAACACAGTTTTCTCTATTCTCCAGCGTATGCGTTATTGGAGGAATTCCTCCGCTGGGAACCTCATGGCATGCATCGCATAGTGAATCACCATATTCAGCGTGACTCGCTGGTAATTCGCCAATCTCTCCAGCATTGTGACACTTGTTACATGGGCTATGATCAGCGAACTCATGAGGCAGTAACGGAGGCATCCTGGCTCCCAACTCGTGACAGACGAGACAGGTATTGTCAAACCTATCTTGGTGGCTAGCGGGCAACGCAACCAACTTTTCTGAGTGACATTCAGTACAGACTTCATGATCCTGCACTTTATGCATTATAGAAGGTGGGAAACCCTCCATTTCATCATGGCATACGCCACAGGTCGGGTTTGTCCGCCCATCATGGCTTGCTGGTAGCGGATCCAACGCACCCTTGGCATGACACCCGATACATGCGCCTTTTCCTTCAGTGCTGTGTGCTATTACGGGAGGCACATCCCCAGCGCCCGCTTGATAATGGCAGGCTGAACAGGTCTCTCCTGTACGCCCAGCGTGAGTCGCCGGCAGTACAGCAAACGTCTCATTATGGCAAGAGGTGCAAACCTCACCCTTACTGTGAGACTCTTTGGGAGCGAATACAGTAGCTGTATCATGACATCCCTGGCAGGTCGGGTCTCCACGACCATCGTGGCTCACAGGCAACGGCGCCATTGCATTTGCAGTATGACATTTCGAGCAAGCCGTAGCTTGCTGTAATCTATGCCCCACTGGAGGCAACATAGTCGTCTCTTCGTGACACATGATACACGTGTTTTCCGTACGAGGGGAGTTCCCTTTATGGCTTGCAGGCAACACCACCAATGCCGCATCACCATGGCACCTGCCACAGTCTATACGACCTTCATAAGCGTGTGCCCCTTTCGGGGGTCCACCCGGATACTCAACGTGGCAACCCAGACACATATTGTTCGTGTACGTTTCGTGAGTAATCTGCACTGGCCATACACCATAACGCCCGTGGCATGTAAGACACAGCCCGAACTCCGGAGAGTGCGCCAGGTATGGCCCTACGCTCGTAGGGATTGGAGTCGGTTGAGCTATTGGTGTAGCTGTAGGTGTAACTGTGGGTTCTGCTGTTGGTGTAACCGTCGGTTCCGCTGTTGGCATAACTGTCGGTTCTGCTGTAGGTGTAGCTGTCTTATCAACTGGAGGAGTGGGTTCGTGCCCATTTCCATCCCCTGTCGAGTCGCAACCAACGACAGGTACAAGAAGTAAGCCAAGTGCTACAAGCAGTAACAGGAATCTAAACATGTTGCTCCTTCTTTTCGACATGCCTGTCTTCCCTCCTTGCTTTAATCTCCGCTTTCGCCACATGACTGCCGCCTCACACATTGTACCCCGTTACTTAACAAAAATCAACTCTTGTTAACAAATTGTAACCATCATGTAAAGGGGAACTTTTAAGGGGACGTTGTGAACGATGTCTCGGTAGAGTACGCCGACCATTTTTCATGGTCATCCTGGTGTCGTACATGCCAGTAATACGTCGTGGAATTGCCTAGTGAAATTGCCACATTATGACTGGTCAAATCAATCGTGAACCCACTATCATATACTGACGACGTGTAGTTACCCTGATCAACCGTAATCTGCCATTGTGATCCCTCATGAGTATCACCACTGTCAGGATCGGAAAAGGCTGATGACTCCAGAGTCGGCGTCACCGACACACCAGTGGCACCGTTACTGGGCAACGTATTTGAAGGAGTATCAGGTGCATTATTAACAGTCGAGAATGACCACGAATCATACGTCAGGTTATTTGGTGTCACAGCCCGGTCATCTACAGTAACTGTAACGGCGACTGTCTCGCCATTGGGGAAATCAACGCTGGGGTTCACTGTTACATCATAGCTGGCAGGATTGCCGGTTTTTTCGACCTCAGAACTGCTTTCGTTATAGCTCTGGTTGTAACCAGGTGCATTGAACTCTATATAAAAGGTGTCCCAATCTACTCCACTCTCGCCATCCGAGAGAGTGAACGTCAGGTTTCCATCCAGAGGCACATCAAAAGCACCATTGAGTGGATCTAAGTCAGATATATCAGGTGCCGTTGTGTCCTCTTCTGTAGTAAATGACCATGCCGGTGGAACCATCGAATTAGGGACAGGGGCCAGGTCATCGACATCAACCGTCACCGTAATCGTCTCGCCGTATCTGAAATCAACCCCCGGATTCACCGTCACATCGTAGCTCGCCGCAGTTCCCGTTTTAGTAACAATCCCTGTGTCGTCATCGGTATAGCTCTGGGCATAGCCCCCGTTACCGGAGAGCTGAATCTGGAATGTAGTCCAGTCAACCCCCATCTCACTATCCGAGAGAGTGAATGTGAGATTGCCATCCACGAGCACATCGATCCCGGTGTCTACCGGACTTTGGTTGGACATCTCGGGTGGCTCTAAATCAGTGAGCCCCAGAATCGGCACACGGTAGTACGTTATCTCCCCCATACCGCCATGACAGCCATTACAAACCTTGCTATCCGCGATGCTGCCCATTCCCATCCCACCCAGAGGAGGCATATCACCATAGCGGCTCTCGGAAAGCACTGTAGTGATGGTACTGCCGTTGCTTTCATACCACCTGAAGTCCAGAGCAGGCACCTTGTCGGTGGTACCTGGTGTGCTAATGAGCTCCCCGTGACGGATTCCCCGTGGCACCGGTGACCCGTGAACATTGTGGCACGCAGTACAGCTTATTCGAGAGTCTATTGTCATATCCCAATCAGAATCCCATTTAGCCGCCCCAGCGATCAGGTGCTGGCGATGGCTGTTTGTCGCATCGTTCTCATCGCGGAAGTTTGTCTGGTAGGGAGAAAAGTTATCAAAAATGGCATCGTAATAGTGACACTGGAAGCATAGCTCGAACTTATCCTCACCAAATAGATCACCTACAGAGAGCGGTATTGTCATGGAGTAGTCCAAACGGTAGCTGGACTGGTAGCTCGTGCTGCCTGCGACATAGGTTCTGGAGTTGCCATCCAAGTGCACCGTATCCTCGTCATGGCAATCGGAGCATTCCACCGAATCTCTCATACCATGACCGCTGACATAGTAACCATATGTCGTGCCATCCCCGACAACGTTGGGCGCTGCTACACCCAGTATAATAGAGGTACCAGCATCATGACATCCCTTGCAGGAAACCCTCGTGCCCAAAAGCCATTCGGACTTCGCTTCCGCCACGCCATCATACACACCGCCCTGGCTATGACAGGGATCACAGACAGTGGTAGTTGCCAGTGTTTGATTACCTGCGAACATAATCGTGCCATCATTATGACCATCGTTAACCGTGACACTTATATGGCAATCATCGCAGTTCGTAAGGTGAGGACCATAAACAGCGTTGTAATGAGCTTCATGCGCTCCGTTTCTGTTGGGAGCTACACTTCCATTTGGAAACAACCCGTGACAACCAAAGCCGCCGTAGGCACATGTCATGAAGCCATCTTCGCTTGACGAATCACCATCGGGGTCATGGGGATGACAGATAATGCAATCAACATCGCGCAGGTCACCAGAGTAGGCAGGTGATGGGGCATGGTTGCCACCATCATGTATTGCCATGGGATAACCCTGATTGTTTAGAGAATTAATATGGCAGGTAACACAGATATCATCGCTATCGCTGGTATCGTCGCCATCTTCATCGAACGAATTCAATCCTGTTCTGGCAGTAAACACCACGTCGCTTTCGTTTACCGTGTCACGAATCAGACTGTTGTTATCCTGTGGTGCATGTGGATTGTGACAAGTAACGCAATCCAGCGAGAATAATTCCTCCACGCGGCTAAAATGTAAGAGGGGCGATTCAAGGTTGCTATTAGCATGGGTTGAGGCAGTCTTGGTCGATCCTGCTCCATCATGGCAGGTAAGGCACAGTGCATTCCCAGAGTTAGCCTGAAGAACACTACCGCTTTCGGCACTGTGAGCCCTATGACAACCAGCACAGCTATCAGCCTGTGGGAGAAGGTTATCGTGAGGCCCCCCATCCGCTACCACCACCTGTGTCAACGCCAAAACTGCAAGTAAAACTACTGCTACCAGGATAATAGTCTTCCCCGAATACCATCCGATAGGTGATTTACCCCGCTCATCATCACATCCCGATTCAAAAGCCTGACTCACAAGACATCACCAACTAACTACGAAAACGAAGATATAGTAAGGGCAAGGTCTACCCTCAATTATGCTCCGACCTTGCCCTTTTAGATACAATAACTAATCTGCACTAAGATCCGAGCCCTCATGGCATCCTGTGAGACAAACGGCTCGATTATTAAGCCACAGAAGAGCACTCCCTTCATCCCCACTGGAATCAGGGTACTGAACAGCACTCGAATATGTACCCATGGTCGCTGAGGTGCCATGAGCCACATGACAGGCAAGACATTTACCACCAATAGTCGCTATTGCATGCCGATAAGCGAATACCATATCTCCTGAATCTATATGGCCCGCGTTCCCAGGAGCATTGTACCTGGTGTGGCATTGTGCACACCACTCGTCCAGAAGGGACGGAGCATAGGAAACATCTCGATTTTTAGCCGCAGTGTACGTTATTTCATACACCTTCGGGTCCACATCAGGTACCTCTACCTCATTCCCCGGGGTTTCCCCTTCCATTCCATTGGGAAGCCCTCTCAAAATGCGGTAGTTACCGTTACCATGAGGATTGTGACAGTCACCACACGCCAGCGCAACAGTGACTCCGTAGTCTTCGCTCGCATTTACCGGGCCACTACCCCACATCGTGCCATCGGTTTCACCATCCGACGTGTGAATCGATGTAACATTGCCGCTCTCGGTGGTACCGTCACGATTGAGGTCCATCAGCGCATAGGTGAAGCCACCACCCCTCAGACCCGCGCCATCGGTACCGTAAGAGCTACCAGCAAGCACGCCATCCACTACATTCGTCTCAGCGGCAGAGCCATCATGGCAGGAGAAACAGAAATCATCCTGACCCGGTCCTGCCTTCAACAACTTTGCTGCCTCACCCGTGTGAGCCCTGTGGCATCCAGCGCAAGCATCAGCTTCAGTGAGCATACTAGCATCGTGCAAGTCATTATCGGCAAACGCTACACCACTCACAACAAGCAGCAACGCTAGTACAGCTATTAACCCGACTGTGACGCGTTTCATGTTACTGGTCTCCTTTTAGTAGACCCTTTTTTGCAGCATCATTATAGCAAATAGCATTATACGAAGTCAAGTACACTCAAGACATACGATAGTACCCTTACCCACTAACAAAATTCCTATGGTTTTTTTACACTTAAAAGAAAAGACCTGTCGGACAATATTAATCCCCTTGCAAAAACGATCACCTCAATCATCAAACTTACGCTCTACTCCAGCGAGGGGGATACCATCCTCATCCCAACCACGCCTCTGATAATAAAGTGACAGCAGGCTCTGAAAGCGTTCTCGATCGATCACCTTACCCGCATTGGGCCCTGTGAGAGGAGGATTAGCCCATACCTTGTAGGGCAGACTGTCGTCCTTGCGCCTCATACCAAGACGGACATTTATCAATCGTGTCAGGTCGTAGACATCATTGGAGAGCTCCAGTAATTGGTCGAGAGATATATCCTCTCCAGTCACATATCTGTAGAAATTACCGTAATGACGCTCATTTAATCCCAGCTCGATCCAGGGGAGCCGGCAGACTCCGAGCATATCGAATAACGGGCGCAGCGCCTGATGATATATCACAGTGTCAACTCTCTCTTCGTCTGACCAGTATTGCCCTTCTTCTATTTCCTTCGCGATCGTCCATGCCCGCGTATGATGTGCCCCGATATCCGACGTGGCGTACGCCAATCCCATCGAGAGACCTGCACGGCTATCATAGGCCGATTGCTCAAGTCCTTTGACCTGGAGAATGACTTTGTCCATTTCAGGCCACTTCTCTATGATACGACGAGACCCATCAGCAAGGATATCACCGACACCCCGCCGCTCCGCTATCCGCTGTATCAAATCGAGGATTGCGGTCTCATCGCCCCACGTAATCTCCTTTCCATCGAGATCACCGAGCGCTATCACCCCCTTCTCATATCCCTCTATCACAGCTCCTACGATATTTCCCGTGGAGATCGTATCCATTCCAAGCTCGTCACACAATCGGTTTGCCGAAAGCACTGCAGCGAAGTTATCGATCCCCAAGTTCGAACCCAGCATGGCACACGTTTCATATTCCGGCCCCTCGACGACCGTCCCCGTATACTTCCCGTTCTTCACCAGGCAAATGTTTCCGCAACACATGGGACACGAGAAACACGCGCTATCGCCGATCTTGTAGTGATCAAGCATCGTTGCACCATTTATCTGGTGATGCTTGGCAAAAACACTGTCCTTAAAATTATACGTTGGCAGAATCCCCTTTTCATTAGCGTACTCAATGACATTCATCAAGCCCTCTTGCTGCCACATCCTGAAGTATTTATGTTCCTTCATGTACTTAATGGCTTTATCGGTCTCTGCCATAAGACCGTGTATATCATAGATCGGTATGTCCTTTTCCCCCCGTACCACAATCGCCTTTAGATTCTTCGAACCCATTATCGCACCGATACCGGTCCTCCCAGCATTACGGCTCCAATCCGCATTAACGCAGGCAAATCTCACCATGTTCTCGCCAGCCACACCAATGGTAGCAACATGAACGGAGTGTGTGCCCAGTCGCTCCTTGATCAGTCCCTCAGCTTCCAGGCAACTCTTTCCTTTCAGTTCAGGCATGGGGATGATCATAGTTTCACCATTATCAATAAAAAGGAAGGACAACTCTGGTGCCTTTCCCGTTATCGAAAGCACATCGATTCCGGCTTGCCGGATTTCGACACCGAAACCACCCCCAATAGAAGAGTCACCGTATAAACCAGTAGCCGGGGATATTGCTACAAAAGAGTTCTTTCCCGATGAAGGCAGGTATACCCCTGTAAGAGGGCCAGGGGCTACCACCATAAGATTTTCTGGCCCAAGGGGATCGATCTTGAAATCATACTTCTTCAGATTATCCCAGACCAGTTTTGCGCCGAAGCCGCGCCCTCCAACATACTTTTCGACAAATGTATCCGCAAGGTCGCGACGCTCAGCGCTGCCCTGTGTAAGGTCTACATGCAAGTGCTTCTTGAAATATCCACTCTTGATACTCATAGCTCTTCCTTACCTATCTCAGCATAGTGGATTGTTTTCTTTTCACCCTTTTCATAGAACTCTATTTCTTTCATCTGTGCATAGCTGAGGACATTATTCAAACGCTTAGATTCACCTAATACCGCCTCCGGTATAAGCCTGAGTGCCCCCTTTGGACATTTCTTGACACACTCAGGGTCCCCATCACACATATCACACTTGATGGGCAGGTCACAATCCTCATGGGCATACATGGCACCGAAAGGACATGCCTCGACACACTTATTACATGAAATACAAAGCTCCTCATCCAGCACTACAGTTCCATTGACCCGCCGCAATGCGTCAAAAGGACATACCTGGGCACATGTTGGCACCTTGCACTGGCTGCATACGATTGGCATTCTCATCACCGGTTGTGGATAGGTAATGAGCACTCGTATCGCTGCCTTCTTCGGATTATTCACTCCGAAATGTTTGATTGCACATACGATCTCACATATCCTGCAACCGGAGCATTGTTCTGGAATCACCGTCAGTTTTTTTGACATGTCTACCCCCATGACTTACGCAGTCATTATCCACCCTTCTATGAATAACTTCTTATCTATACTTGGTTCGCAGTCAACTTTGCAGTACGTTACTGATTGTCTGTACACATACGCGTACTTCTCGGCCACTGCCACCCGTGCTCTCTGATCACTGCAGTACGGACTCGGCTACCCTCAAAAATCAAGCTTACGCTTCGCCTCTTCCCACAAGGCATTCTGCTCATCGAGAGAGAGCTCTCGCAAGGATACCTCTCGCTGGCGACATATCTCTTCCATATATTCAAAACGCCTGTAAAAGCGCTCGTTGGCAAGGCGTAACGCTTCCTCCAGGTTGACATCCTGCCAGCGAGCGACATTGACCAGAGAAAACAGTATATCCCCAAACTCATGAATCCTCTGCTGGGCTGTGCTCGCTCGCTCAAGCTCCTGTACCTCCTCTGCCAGTTTCTCAAGCACGCCCCCGAACTCTTTCCAATCAAAGCCAACCCCTGCAACCCTGCGCTGAATCGAATGACTATAGCTCAGCGCGGGCATCACTCTGGGTACATCAGAGAGCAGGGAGTCACCTTCCCTGCGCTCATCTTGCTTCAACAATTCCCACTCCTGTTCAACCTCCTCGGCAGTACCTGCCTCGGAGTTACCAAATACATGGGGATGACGACGAATGAGCTTGGTAGCGATACTGCGAATAACATCCCTCATCTCAAATTTCCCTGCTTCGCGGGCAATCTGAGCGTGCAGCATGATCTGCAAAAGCAGGTCACCTAGCTCCTCGCAGAGCTTATCACTATTCTCTTCATCCAATGCCTGAAGCACCTCATAGGCTTCCTCAATGAGGTAAGGTTTGAGCGAGGCATGTGTTTGTTTTCGGTCCCAGGGGCAACCATCAGGCGCTCTCAACCTGGCCACTATTTCCTCTAACGTAGTAAAGTTATCGAGGCCCTGTTCTATCATAATCTCATCGTCAACCCCTCTTTCGGCATTATACAGTGCCCACCTTTCCTTGACAAGGTGAAAGGTGCTCCACTACCATACCAGTAGGGAACCAAGAGGTGAGTGGTGAAAGCACTAAACGTATTTGCAAGCATAGTTTTTGTCCTTTGTGTGCCCGTGTTGCTCATCACAACTAATGTACGACTCGCAGTCAACGACATCCGCCTCTATGAGTACGGTTTCAACAAATACAATGTAAGCACGGTAACGAAGCTGGACGACGCAGAGTTAATCGAGGTCGCCCACCAGATAATCGACTACTTCAACTCGGATGAGGAACTGCTCGAGGTAGACATCTTCAGCCAGCGTGAAGTGGCACACATGACGGATGTGAAAGGCCTTGTCCGGTTGGCATATAGTGTACAACTGGCTTCTTTGGTATACATTGCTGCCTATATTGCTATCAGCTTTGCCATAAAACGGCGTGCATTCTGGCAAGAACTCGCCAAGCGGTTGCTCTGGGGGAGTTGGGCAACCATTGCCATCCTGATCGCCCTGGGATTCTGGGCGCTTACCGGCTTTGAGTCACTGTTTTTATTATTTCATCTCGTGAGTTTCACTAACGATCTTTGGCAACTCTCCGCAGGTGATTATATGCTGCTGATGTTCCCTCAAGGGTTCTTCAATAACGCTGCCCTGTTGATAGCAGGTGCTTCCATCGGAGAAGCAGCGATCATCGGTGGAGCTACCTGGGGGCTGTTAGTGCTAAGACGAAGAGCAAAACGCAAAGAGATGTCAGGTTAGAGTAATAATCAGCCATGCCGATTGGCTCTCGGCATCATTCTCCCCCTCTTACTAACCAGAGATTCTTCGCGGAGCCTGTGCTGAGGAACGAAGTAGCTCAGAATGACATAGGCCTACGTGGCGGGTAGCCTGGAGCATCCGCTCCAGCGTTATCGGAGACTCGCACGCTCTGGACTCCTGCGGAAGCAGGAGTGGCTTTATTCTGTCATTCCCGCTTTCGCGTGAATCCAGTGCGTTCAATCGACACGAGGTGTTGTCGAAAAAATCTGGTAGGGGCACGGCGCGCCGTGCCCCTACGCATGACATCATATAATTTTCGTGGCAAAAACTGGGCTTAGTGACAGGAGGAGCAATTGGAAGCGGAGCACGTGCCGCAGGAACTGCCTCCACCCACAGGAGCAGAATCCCCACTGGAACTCTTGGAAAAGGCGGCGAAGGAAGATAGCACTTTATTGGCTCCGTTATTGCAGCGGGGACAGGATGCCCCTTCGTTTACCTGGCTCATGGGGCGCAACAACTCGAACCTGAGATCACATTTGGAACACTGGTACTCATAAACAGGCATGACATAACCTCTAGTTAAATTCTAACACCCGGTTTGATAGAGAGTCAATTATAAAATCGCATCAATTATTGATTTATCCTACAAGCATAGCTATACTATCGAATACAATAGACAAAACAGGAGGGTTAGGAAATGCCTGAAGAAGAAATTGGCAAAGTAAGCTCTTTTTTCGCCCGACCTGTGGTGGCAGGCATCGATCTGACCTCAACGCTCAAGGTAGGAGACAGAATTCACATCAAAGGACATACCACCGACCTTGAGCTTACAGTCGCGTCGATGCAAATCGACAACGTGGATGTGAATGAGGCTAAGGCTGGAGACTCAGTAGGAATCAAACTACCTGACCGAGCACGATCTGGCGACCACGTCTATAAGGTCACCTGACGTTTCAGCCAATGCAATTCCACGATAGTTGTCCTGTCTTCCTGCCTAGGAGGCAGCTATCTCTTTGCCCAGGTTTGCCATCTCGATCGCATTCAGCGCAGCCTGAGAGCCATAGTTGCCAGCTTTCGTGCCTGCTCGCTCTATAGCTTGCTCCAGGTTATCTGCTGTAATCACGCCCAAAACAACCGGTATCCCGGTATCCAGCCCCACACTGGCGATCCCCTTGCTCACCTCGGCAGCTATGTAATCGAAGTGGGGCGTCCCACCACGAATCACCGCACCCAGGCAAACTACAGCATCGTACCTGCCCGACTCAGCCAGTTTTTTAGCGATCAAAGGTATCTCAAATGAACCGGGCGTCCAGGCTATCTCAACATCTTCCTCTCTGACACCATGTCGTGAGAGCGTATCCTTCGCCCCATCCAGTAACTTGCTGGTAATAAACTCATTGAAGCGCGATACCACTATACCGAGTCTCAATCCCTCTCCCAGCAGTTTGCCCTCATAGTGCTTAGCCACGAGTTACCTCCCTTTCTTCATTGATCCAATTGCAGGAGATGTCCCATCTTCTTACGTTTAGTCTCAAGATACTTTACATTCAAAGGGTTGGGTTTAGTAACTATAGGCACCGTCTCTACTACCTGTATCCCATATCCTTCAAGCCCAATAACCTTTTTCGGGTTATTTGTAAGTAACTTGAGGTTGCGCACCCCAAGGTCCGCCAAAATCTGAGCTCCGATTCCGTAATCACGAATGTCGCTCTCAAAACCCAGCGCCTCATTTGCCTCCACGGTATCCATTCCCTGGTCCTGAAGAGCATATGCTCGAATTTTATTGTGCAAACCAATGCCTCGACCCTCCTGACGCATGTAGAGAAACACTCCGCGCCCTTCAGCAGCAATGGCCTCCATGGCGAGATCGATTTGCTCACCGCAGTCACAGCGCAGGCTGTGAAACACATCGCCAGTGAGACATTCACTGTGAACACGAACCAGCACCGGCTCATCACCATCCAACTGTCCCCTGACCAGAGCGACATGCTCATCGGGATCAATATCACTTTTATACGCGATGGCAAGGAAGTCTCCGTATCTCGTAGGCAAACTGGCCTCAGCCACTCGATGAACTAACTTCTCATGGAGACGGCGATAGGCGATGATCTGAGCTACACTCACTATTTTGAATCCGTGCTCCGCCGCCATTTTCTCCAGTTCTGAAAGCCGTGCCATCTCTCCGCTATCGCTCATTACCTCACAGATAACACCTGACGGATAAAGCCCCGCTATCCTGGCCAAATCCACCACCGCCTCGGTATGGCCTGCACGCACCAAAACACCACCCTCTCGAGCACGCAAGGGAAACATATGTCCTGGACGAGATATGTCGCTTGGTTTAGTCTCAGGATTGATAAGAGCCTGTATCGTCGCTGCGCGGTCATACGCTGAGATACCGGTAGTTACATTATGCTTAGCCTCGACTGACACCGTGAATGGGCTGGCAAACCTCGACGTATTATCATGAACCATCATCGGAATCCGTAGCTCATCCAACCTCTCCCCCCGCATGGCTATACATATCAGCCCCCTACCATATCGCGCCATGAAGTTAATTGCCTCCGGGGTTATCTTTTCCGCAGCAATCGCCAGATCACCTTCATTCTCCCGCCCCTCATCATCAACGATGATGAGGAATTTACCCGCCTTTATATCCTCGACTGCTTCCGGTATTGTCGCCAGTACCATTTCTCTATCCCCCCATACTCAGGTAGCCAGAAACCCATGTTCTCCCAGAAATTCAATGCTGATGCTGTTCCCGCTTCCCTTGTGTAGTTTTTCCATATATTTGGCCATTATGTCAATTTCCAGATTCACTATACTCCCAGACCTCTTGTGCCCCAACGTTGTAGCCTGCTTCGTATACCCAACCAAAGACACAGTGAATGAGGTCGCATCACAACGCACTACTGTGAGGCTCACACCATCTACGGCGATAAATCCTTTCTCAACTATATACTGCATTATTTCCTTCGGCGCTGCAATCTTCATCAAAGTTGCATCACCCTCAGGCACGAGTGAAATGATCTTTCCCGTGCCATCCACATGCCCCTGAACAAAATGTCCGCCGAAACGGCCGTCAGCGGCCAGTGCCCGCTCCAGATTCACCGCTTGCCCCGGGATCAATTCTCCCAGGTTGGTTCGACGCAAGGTTTCAGCCATAACCTCCACTGAGAATGTAGTATCGCCAATAGTAACAATCGTAAGACAAGCCCCATTGACAGCGATACTATCGCCCAACTTACTTCCCTTCAGAACCTCACTGGCCGATATAGTAAGTTTCGCTCCCTGTAGCGACCTAACGCTGCCTGTCTCTTCAACTATCCCGGTGAACATCTGCGCTCTCCAAAACCTTTGAACAACTCCACCTCAGCCCCTGCCTCTGTCATTCCATCAAGAAAGGGGCTCATTATGAGCGATGTATTGGCCTTGCCCATCCTGGAACTGCAGTTGAATGCCAGCACCTTCGTCATCTTGTCCTTCTCACATCCTTTACTCTATACATTGGCAATCTTCCCGTGCTCCAGTGCGCAAAAGAGAGTATTCCACCAGACAATGCTCACCTTTGTACCTTCCCTCTTATCTATGTCTTAAATTGTAGAATGTATGAAGAATTTGCCATTGTTAACCCTGAGTTCATTCTGAGGCTCAACCAAGAAGGCTAAAACCCCAAAACCTCT
Source organism: Chloroflexota bacterium (assembly GCA_034189725.1). Lineage (GTDB taxonomy): Bacteria > Chloroflexota > Dehalococcoidia > SZUA-161 > SZUA-161 > JAXHUK01. Next base: position 18,453 of record JAXHUK010000128.1, read on the forward strand.
AGGCGTTCTTCTTCTCGAAGTCTTTGTAATACCTGCTCGACGTCGGCTCTGTCTGCCCTTTATATTTGCTCCCCAGCCCCTCCGCGCCATACACGTTCTCCGCCGCTGTGGTAAGCCTCAGGAATGAGAGTTGCCCGATCTTCATTCCGTAATAGAGGGTTACCGGCAACTTGGCCACATTGGAAAGCTCCAGGGTGAGATGCCCCTGCCACCCGGGATCAACATACCCTGCAGTAGAATGGATCAGTAGCCCGATCCTCCCCAGCGAGCTCTTGCCCTCAAGACGGCCAACAATGTCATCAGGCAACGTGACTGATTCCAGAGTGCTGCCTAATACAAACTCACCCGGATTCAATAAAAAGGGATTGGTATCATCAATTTCTACGATTTCATTCAAGTCATCAAGGCTTTGCTTGACGTCTATGTAGAAAGGATGCCGCCAGGTTTTAAAAACAAGCAGTTTCCGGTCGAGATGGACATCCAGGCTCGCTGGCTGAATGCAACTTGGGTCATACGGTTCAATAATAATCCGCTGGTGGGCAATTTCCTCCTTAATCGTACGATCACTGAGAACCATTTTCAATAATTCCAATCTTCCTGAAATATTTGCTGGAATACGGTCATTCTATCATCTCGCACTTTACCGTGCAACTATAAGGCAACCTTTTGCCGAGTTGTGGAGAAATGAGCTTCAGTTAAATTGTGGCTGGTTGCAATTATCATTAGAGTTAGGCGTATTATAAACGCCTGGTTGTATTTAAAAGATTGTCGCAGTAAAATAAACGCGCTGTGGCAAAGCTTAAACCATGGATATATTACTTCCGTTCGCAGTGGAAATTGCTCATTATCACAGGATGATTATGAATACCTACACGAACAACCAAAGTTTACGAAGTGAGGATTGACCATCCCCCCATAAACCAGGCCAGTTGCTCTCTTCAACGGAAAGGCAAAATACGCAGGGATGCCTGTCAGCGACCTGCGGCAGCTCAAAGCTCTGGAGGCAGAGAATCGTCATTCAACGCAGATTGTTGCCGAGCAGACCCTGGATAATCTCACTCTCAAGGAGCTACTTTCAAAAACTTCGGACGTCCGGGACAAGGAAACAGGCGGTCATGCACTGGTGACCGGTCTTGGGGACGAGGTATCCGTAAATATTAGTAGGCTTGCTGCGGGCGAGCCATGATTATAAGCCTGTAGTACGCCATGATGACGATTTGCGCGAAAGGATACGAGAGTTGGCATACCAGCGGAAGCGTTTCGGCTGCCCCTGAATTCATTTGGGATTTGTAGTTTTATAGAGATGAAATTTTCGATAGTGTCTGTGCTTGCAACCGTGCCCATGGCAATTATCGTCAGCATTGTTCCTGTTGCAGCACAGGCTCAGGGCGAAATAAAGGTATGGCCTACCAGGATTGAACTGACCGTAGAAAAAGGCGAAAAAAACGAAAGGAGTGTCAACATAGAAAACAAGGGGAATGAATCGATACAAGTGCATATGTATGGGATGGATTTCACCGTTGATAGCAATGGTAGTTATAGGTTTACCGAGCCGGGTCATGAGAATTATTCTGCTTCGACGTGGCTTTATGTAGAAGAGACCGATTTTGAACTCCTTCCTCTAGAGCATAGAGAGATTAGGATAGGAATTTCCGTCCCTTCAGATGTAGAGCCAGGGGGGCATTATGCAGCCCTTTTTGTTGAGGCTATCCCTTCAACAGAGCAAAGGGGCGTCGCCATCTCTACGAGGATTCCCTCGCTATTCTACATAACCACATCAGATGCCTCTAATGAAATTATTGTCGCTGATGCCGATATTATCTCTCTCATTCTGCCCAGATACATAGAAAAAGGACCTGCGGATATTGGAGCTATAGTACGCAATTCGGGCAACGTTCATCTGGACATAGCGGCAAAGGCACATCTCATCGACTCGTGGGGCAGAAGTAGCGAAGTAGATATGGGGCAAGTGATCGTTTTACCCAACAGTGAGAGGGCAGTGGCATGTGAATGGCGAGAAGCCCCCTTCTTTGGCAGAGTAAGAACAAGTATTATAATTGGATATTTCAATCAGCAGGAAGAGTTAACTAATAAATCCCACGTGGGGGATTTTTGGATTGTTCCCTGGAAAGCGATTCTGGTAATTGGAGCTGGTTTATGTTTAATCGGTTTGGCTATCTGGACGCTTTCAAGGAGATACTACCTTAGGATTGAAAGGAAGTAAATCCGGAACTAAACCATCACATTACAAGGAAGCTCGTTCATGATATCATGAACGAGCTTCCTTGTAATTATAATCAACGAAATAACCTGGAGTGTCAGGTTCT
>JAXHUK010000129.1:0-18153 GCA_034189725.1 Chloroflexota bacterium
CTCAAACTCAGCCTGCAGATGCTCCAGGTTACTTTCGAATTTATTCACCATGAGCCTCCGAATAACCAGGGCCTTCTTCAAGAACAGACTCTGGTGGCTCCAGATGATCCAGAATGAATTGATTCATCTTCTCCTGGTCCAGGAAATAGGCATCCTCACGGGTGCGTACATGCAAGATGTGTCCCCGTGACTTCTCCCCACTCCTACCCGTCCAAAATCTCACGATAAATGAGTCGTAGTTTCCCATGTCAGGAATCCCGAAGATTCTCCTCATCAAGCCCCGACTCCCTGATCTCGGCAAGTGCTTGCTCGGGGGACATATCACCATAGATGACCTTCAGTATTGCTGGCAAGAACATGTCCATGATAACCACATTGGTAAAAACTATTGGCTCTACCAGTGCCATAATGAGATTATCGTCTTCGCCGTCAACACCTGAACAGTCAACACTTGTTTTGAAGCAAATTTCCCCATCATCGAAATCGAATTCAAAGTTCCCCGTAACCAGCCCATAATTGATCCTTGCGATTAGCTCCGCAACTGCCTGTTGACTGGTTTGTGGTGCATGAACAGGGCATACTGAATAGAATACCAAACGCTGTTGCTCCTCGGTGGCAAAAGCGTAGCATGTCCACTGTCCATTTTCACCTTGAAATGTCGTCTGCACAATACCTTCTTGTTCTGTCTGAGGAAATGGCCATTCATTCTCCTCAAGAACACGGCTCACTAAATCCATCATTCGAGGCATTACTCATCTCCTCATTCTGTATCAATCTAAAAAAGTATTGAAAACCAGCCTATTGGAACTCATGGTGATACTGTGATAGTATGTCTATTCACCAGCTAGCCCCGCAGGGATTCCTCCGGGGCGCTTACTATCGAGTGCGTCCGCAAGAGCTTGCAGTTCCGACCTGGCCTTCCTGATATCATCAAGCTCCTTCTGTTTCCCCTGCTGCTTCTCCTTCAGACTTGCAATCTGCTTCAAAAGCTTCGCTTCCTTTTTATACATCTTGCCCATCTTTTTATGCAGCTTGCCCACCTCTTTCTTTATGTTAGCTGTCTTCTTTGCCTCTGACCTGCCACCTTCCCATTTCGACTCAAGAAGCCCACCGATAAGTCTGCCAGACCATCGTTTGTTGTACCTCATGTAGATGTTCTGAAGCCATATTGGGTTCGAAAACGGTCTCCTCGTTGTTGTCTTTATACTGCTGGGATATTTAATCTCCACATATTCCCCCCCAACATTAAGCCAGTCTGTATTGACCTGGCTATAAAAGGCAATCAATACATCTTTTGCGCATGCTACAGCTTTGTCAAAGCCTTTGGCATTAATGCTCGTGTCATCAGGATCCCAGTACGGATCATAGTGTGGGTTAGGTCTTCCGCTTGGAAGAGTCTTTATTTTTTGCACTCGTGGATCATGACCAGTAAACGGAGCACCTTCACCATGCGCCCCTCTATCCTCCGCAGCATGCAACGCGAAGCTCAGCGCCACCAGACCATCTTTGATATTCCCAGCCCTGTAATGTTCTGCAGCCTGACTGGTAAAGTCATTCACATGCTGTATATTTTTTTCTCGACCGGTAACCACACCCGGTTTGCCGCCTTTATAGCCCCCTGCCTCTCCATGACGTGGCAACTCCCTGGGATCGCGCACGTGAAACCACGTGTCATCCCATAGTCTCTTTTTCTCTTCTCCGGGGGGCATCTTGCTCCATTTTTTTTGTCGTTTACCTGACTTGGGTATATTCAATGCAAAGTTCAGCCAGCTTTGTCTCGTTTGATCAAGGTCGCCGGACCTGTCAGCCAGGAATTTAATCGTTTTAGCTTCATATTTAATATTTCCTGGCAATTTTTCCGATGCTTTCTTGGTAGCATCACTGTGTCCGCTTGACCACCATCTCGCTACACGGTTTGACGCACCCTGTTGCTCAGCATGTGTCAACTCGTGTGCAATTAGCTTCTGGCCGGAGGAACTCTTTGGTTGATATTCACCGCTTCTAAAGAAAATATCCCGCCCCGTGGTGAACGCCCTCGCCTGTAGCGACTGCGCCATCTTATCAGCCTCTGAGCCCTCATGTACTCTCACGTCACTGAAGTCGGCGTCGAAGGCTTGCTCCATCGGGACACGGATATCCTCTGTTAAAGATTGGCCACTGCCTTTGGCAGCATTGATCTTTCCTTCCAGTTCAGTATCCACTTCGGGCACTGCATCTACTGCTGAACGCTGGGCGAAGGGCAAGGGCTTTGCCTGCAATTCTTCTTCTTCCTCTTCGACCTGTCGGTAAGCACCTGCGCCTTGTGAAGAACTAATCCGCGGTATCTCCCTGAATTCCCCATTACCTATTTCCTGTTCGTAGTCTTCTTCCGGTGAATTGGGTGTAGGTTTAGCCCGGGTGACGGGCTGAGAGGTAAATACAGCCCGTTTTCGTTGAGCTACCAGACGCTGTACAGCCTGGTTGCCCACAGTTCGTTGTAGAGCCAGAATGTCATTGGGATTTACCGCTGGCGGTGGTGCAGCCATAGCGCGCTGTAATGAAACAGCAGGATCAACAACTGCCTGAGCATGTTCTCCGAAATCCTGCAGGTTCTTCTCAACAGGTTGTGGCTTCTGATGCACTGCATCGTTCTGATGATGATCGTGTTGACTCTCTACGGGCATAGCAATCCCCCAGGGTACAAACACCCGATCGTGATGCTATCACAGAGCGGCTAAGTGGTAGTTAATCTGCGGTGAAATGGTGGTGAATTTTCGAGAGGTAATCCGGGGATTGGTTATCCAGGACACACGGAATGTGTCGACTAGAGAATCTCATTGCCCAGCAGGCGCTGGCAAAGTACCTGCGTCTGATGTTCCGGGAGAAGGTCTAGTTCCTGTTGAATCGTCCGCTCGCAGATACGGTACCATTCGAGAGCACGGTTCCTGTTTCCGAGCCGCGAGTAACAGGTCATCAAACGCCGATAGGCATCCTCACGGCAGCAATCGCTAAATATTATCTGTTGACAGTATCGCACAGAACTTGCATAGTCGCTGATGGCCATATGACAATCTGCAAGCCTTCCCAGGATGACAGAATACACGTCCTTTAGCGCTTCTCTTTCGAGCAACGTCCAGTCTTCATAAAGGTCGTCCTGGAGATAATCTCCTCTGTACAATACCTCCGCTAACTCATATTCCCTGAGCGCAGATTCAAGGCAGCCCTCCTTTTCCAGTTGCCTGCCGCGATTCACATGGCATTCGAACTGTTCGATATCGGTCCACACAGCACCCTCTGAACTTATGAGGTAATTACCATCTTGAAACTGTATCCAGGAAAAATCACCCCCCCCGGTACATCCACCCAGTGTCTGACGCAACGCTCGAATAGCTGCCCTGAGATTGTTATTCGCAAGCTGAGGCTCAACATCAGGCCACAGCGCTTCCATCAACGCTTCTTTAGACACCGGACGTCTCCTCCGCGCTACAAGATATTTCAGGACAGCCTTGGCTTTGCTGCTTTGCCAGTATTGAACTGTTTTCCCACCAATACGAACGCTAAACGTGCCAAGGCAGTAGACCTCAAGCGTGGGAATAAGTGGTGTTGCCACTAGATATAAATCTGTGGCTTCTGCATCAGTTAACTCAGGTGCTGAATGCAGCGTGCTAATACCAAGGCTACTGCCGCAATTTACACCCATCTGGCTCAGAACTTCTATCACCAGATCCAACTGCCTGTTCGCAAGAGCCTCCTTAGCACTTAAGGCTACACTCAACTCTTGAAGTTGCTCTATGGCACAGCGATAGTCAAATTGAATCTGCTTCAGAACGCGGATCGCGGTTTCAAACTTGCTTGCCGATTCGTAGCCTGCCGCGACTCTATCCATCATCGTTCTCCTATATAACTGACGTTACTGGAGAGACTTCAATTCATACAAAATCTTCAGCGTGTAACACCGAATTGCTCTTCCTTTGAAATGAGCGATGCATAGCAGGAAATAACAGGTACAGTCTACTACGTTCTACTTACAATCGCTTACTTATATATGAAGAAGGTCCATTCAGGGCACCGAATGGACCTCATTTATTGCAAATAATGCACACGCAATTTATATGCGCCAAACATATTGCTTGCTTATCATTTCTCACGGTGGAGTGCCCCAAGCAGTGAAGTAGCATCATATTATTCCAGATATTACTCCTCACTATAATGCTTGTCAAGGAATGTTATTACATTACAGAAGTAGTGTTTCACCGATAAAGAGAAATTTCCCTACTGCCTACACAAATATTTGGTTTAGTATTGGCTAGTAATAAAAGGCTGGTAGGTAGTTATCAGGCGGTGATTACACCAGCGACATCCCACGCTCAAATTGTGAGAAATTTAGCACTAAAGTAGTAGACTGAAATCCCAACAGAGCTAGTACTAAGAATATCGTTTACTAAATAGTACTATTTTATATACACCTTTAAACATATTGGCGATAGGCAAACCACCCATATAACAGTAATGTAAAGTAAGCTTTTAGGAAGATATCGCGTATGCAGCTATACAGTACGCAGGGACACATAGTTTATAACGAATCTGAAAAGGCCATCCCCTAAGAGTAGTCGCAGGGGATGACCTTTTTTAAGAGGACTCCGATGTAGAATAAGGCCATTTAATCAAATTACTATGCGGTTTCGTATCCAGCAGGGGTATTCTGTATGACTAACAAAAGCGTGTCATAAATCTATCGTTGCGTCATACGACATCACTAAAGTTTAACTGCGGCAAAAAAAGGAGCAACAATGGCAACAAGGTTAAATGGCAAATCCGGAAAGGGCAAACCTGTTCAATTTGTAGAGGAGCCATCAGGGATAAAAACTCCCCAGACAATTGAGCAGCAGAACTACAACAAATCAAAAAAGAAAACATCGGGAGTTGAACATAATATGAGCACCGTTAAAAATAAAATCATTGAGAATGAATCACACCTTCAGGTGAACACTATTAGGGATACAGATAGCATCATAAACAGCATGGCAGATATGGTGGTCATCCTGGGTAACGATGGAAAAATTGCCACCTTCAATTCCGCTGGGGAAAAGATCACTGGCTATTCTAAAACAGAGATCGTTGGTATGACTTCCTTTGAGATACCGTTTTTCACAGCAGATACAACGGGCAAGATCGGCAATTTGCTGGCTGAGCTGCCAACCGTTGGGATGATGTCTGACATTGAGCTGGAATTAACCGCAAAAGATGGTACAGTAATCCCTATAAGCTGTTCAATTGCATTACTTGAAGGAACAGAAGGAATTGTCGTCATAGCACGAGATATCTCCGAGCACAAGAGGTTGGTGAAGGAGCAAGAGGATATCGCTAATTTCTTCAAAGGTACTATAGACAGCATAGGGGATATGGTGATGTCCATGAACAAGGACCTGGTAGTTGACATGACCAACCCGGCCACAGCACGACTCCTGGGATACACTTCAGAGGAATTACTGGGTAAGTCTATCTTTGAGTTACCAATGATGCCACAAGAAAGGCTGGCAAGCTTGAGTACCAGTATTTCAGAGATCAAACAAGACGGGAATAGGGCCAGTGAGATAGAACTGATACATAAAAACGGTTCACTCATACCATTTGCCACATCGATTGTTACCATGAAAGACGATGAGGGAAATCTCAATGGCATGGTGGTTGTCGCCAAAGACGTTTCCGAAAAGAATAAAATGTTGAGGGAACAAGAGGCCGCAGCCAGTTTCTACGGGGGCACCATTAACAGCATAGCCGATATGGTAATCACTACAGACAAGGATTTCGTGATAAACCTGGTAAATCCCGCCACGGAGAAACTTACAGGATATAAAACGGAACTCCTGTTAGGCAAACCCGTCTCGGAGCTACCCATGCTCGCTCCTGAAACACGAGCTACCGTAGGTGAAACCCTGGGTGCGCTTGCAAGCGGAGACTCCCTAACAACCGAAAGTGAGTTGATACACCAGGATGGGAGAAAACTACCTTTTGCCGTTTCAATAGCATCCATGACTGATGATGATGGTAATTCACTAGGTATAGTAATCATCGGCAAGGACATAAGCGATATCAAGACATTGATGAAAGAGCAGGAGGAATCTGCCCGTTTCTTCGAGGACACTATAGATAACATGGCAGACATGGTGATCGCTACGGATAAGGATTTGACGATAAGCATAGTCAACTCCGCTACAAAAAGGCTTACCGACTTCACCAAAGAGGAATTGCTGGGTAAACCTATTTCAGAGTTGCCGATGCTGACGCCTGAAACACGAGCTAATATGGGCAACACCCTCGGAGACATTGCCAGTGAAGGAATTCGCAGCAGCGAATCAGAGCTTTTGCACAAAGATGGCAGGAGAATTCCATTTTCCACCTCGATTGCGATGATGAAAGATGAAGACGGTAACATACAGGGAATGGTAATCATTGGCAAAGATATCAGCGACATGAAAAAGGCAATGAGTGATGCTCAACAGAAGGTTGATCTCCTAAACAAAATTCCTACGCCAGTTGTGGCAATAGACAGAGATTTTAATACCATTTTCATAAACCCCGCGGGAGCTGATGCGGTGAATCAGACAACGGAGTCTTGCATAGGGCAGAAGTGTTACAATCTGTTCAATGCCGAACATTGTCACACAGACAACTGCCAAGTGGCAAAGGCTATGCGCGAGGATAGCATTTTCACCGCTGACACAATTGCCAGGCTGCCGTCCGGGGAGCTTCCCATCCGCTATACCGGTGCACCGCTCAAAGATGAGAATGGTACTATCTTAGGCGGCCTTGAATTCGTACTGGACATCAGTAAAGAGATCCAAGCTGTAGACGGTATACTCGGTCTTGTGGAGGAAGCTCGTGATGGTCAGCTTGATAAGAGAGCCGCCGTCGAAAACTACGAGGGCAACTTCCAAAGGATTATAGCTGGTGTTAATAATCTCCTCGAAGCAATAGTAGCTCCAATCACCGAGTCCACCGATGTTCTGGAAAGTTTGGCCCGGAATGACCTGTCAGTAAACGTAACCGGCGACTATAAGGGAGACCATGCCAAGATCAAGAATGCCATCAACACTGCTATTGAAAACCTGAGTCAACTGGTTATGCAACTCAAGAACAATGCCGATCATATGGCTGAAGCGAGCAGTCAGCTTGCCAGCGCCGCTGAGCAAGCCGGACAGGCTACACAGGGCATCGCCTCCACCAGCCAGCAGGTCGCCAAAGGCGCTGAAGAGCAGGCGCAGAGCGTAAATATGACAACGGTGTCGATGGATGAGTTGTCCAAGGCCATCGACCAAATAGCTCAGGGAGCCCAGGAGCAGGCCTCCGGGGTCCAGCAGGCTACCACTATTGTTAATCAGGTTTCGGCAGCTTCGGAGCAGGTTGCAGCTAACTCACAATCCGCTGCCGCCGGGTCAAGAAATGCTGCCGAGTCCGCTCATGGCGGTGCGGACACCGTCAACAAAACCATCGAAGGCATGCAGAAGATTATGAGTGCCATGGACGACGTCTCTCACAAGGTTACCGACCTCGGCGAGCGCTCTAACGAGATCGGAAAGATCGTCGCTACTATCGACGACATCGCTGCTCAAACAAACCTCCTGGCACTCAACGCCGCAATCGAGGCAGCACGCGCAGGTGAGCAAGGCCGCGGCTTCGCCGTGGTCGCCGACGAGGTGCGAAAGCTCGCCGAGCGTTCCTCTATGGCTACCAAGGAAATCGCCGATTTGATCACCGGTATTCAGAAGGGTGTCGAGGATGCAATTAAGGCAATGGCCGAAGGCAACTCTCAGGTACAATCGGGTAACCAGCTCGCCAGCGAGGCCGGTGTAGCTCTCCATTCCATCCTCCAGGCAGCAACGGACGTCAGTAACCAGATCGAGCAGATCTCCGCTGCATCAGAACAGTTGACTGCCTCCAGCAATGAGATGGTCAAGGTCATCGATGGCGTAAGCAGCATAGTTGAGGAAAATACCGCCGCAACTGAGGAGATGTCCGCCAACAGCACCGAGGTTACTAAGTCTCTTGAGTCCGTCGCCGGCGTCTCGGAGCAGAACAGTGCCGCAACCCAGGAGATCTCAGCCTCCGCTGAAGAAATGAGCGCCCAGGTCCAGCAGGTAGTAGCCTCTTCACAGTCGCTTTCTGATATTGCCGCAGAACTGCAAAAATCCGTCGCTTTGTTCAAGCTCAGCGAGAATGGGAACCTTAAAGTAAACGTGCTCTAAAAATTGTATCATGAGAGGTCAGGGCAATCTGCCTGACCTCTCACTGAATTATACAGGGAGGTATGACTCAGATGGCAGATGTCATTGGCGCTACAGTAGAAGAGAAGCAACTGGTGGTTTTCGACCTGGCCAATGAGGCTTATGGCGTAGATATAAACGCCGTAGATGGCATTATCAGGATGCAGGCTATCACCAGGGTCCCCAAGACCCTGGACTTCGTGGAAGGTGTGATCAACCTCAGGGGTGAGATCATCCCTGTTGTGGACATGAGAAAGAGGTTCAGCCTTACTGACACAAAGGAGACCAGTGACAGCCGCATCGTAATCGTTGACATCAGTAGCCACAAAGTAGGCATGATTGTCGATACGGTCACTGAGGTTTTGCGCATTACGTCAGACTCAATAGAGCTACCATCGTCTGTAATTACTACTGCCGATTCAACCTACCTCAAAGGAATAGCCAAGGTTGAAGATAGACTGATCATCCTGCTCGACCTCGATCATGTGTTCTCCAGTGTGGAGAATGCGTGTATCTCGACGATCAGGGATAACTGTGATTAGAACCAGTCGCAGCCGGAGATAGTGTCAAGTTCGGCATAAACTTTGTAGAGAGACTGCGGGGGCATGAACACTCATGCCCCCGCAGTCTCTCTACACACCTGGCAATGGTATACTCAGAACATACCATCCCCTCGCTAATCCCTCGGCAACACGACATCCTTGTGCCTATTACAACAATCTCACTCCTGACCTCTATGCGCAATTACAGGTTACTCAAACGTATTAAATCAAGACTTACGATTGAGCTGTTACCTTACAATAATCTGTACTACATTTGTCCTTTTCGGTCTCCATGATGTTACTATCATCGCACACTAAATATACACAATGGTGATTGGTTCGAACAGTGTAGCATGGTAATGTTTGATGCAAGATGCTACATACTAATGCAGAATATGACAAACTCAAAGGTTTAAGCATCAAGAACGCAACGATATCGACCATCAATCAGTACTATTGTCATACAAATTTAAACAGACAGGCGATAGTCAACATACCACATACAATGGTAATTTAAAGTAAGTTTTTGAGTAGAAACTGCAAATGTCGATATTTAACAAACAGAAAAACAGAATTCGCTTAGTCCGAAACGTGTATCTTGCAGGTCTACCTATAGGGAATAACCGGCTTTTCATGAATAACGTAATAGAAAGATTAGAGCGCCCGCGTGGGGCTCTGATATAACGTTAAAACCTAGGGAAAATAAATTTTTTAGGGGGTGAAAAGACCATGGCTACAAAAGCCATAAGCAAACCAAAAAACGGTAAAACGACCCAAGGTATCCACGAAACTACGGAGATGGAAAATCCCGGGATGAGTATGACTCAAAGACACGGCAACTCAAAAACGAAATCAGCAGGATCCGAGCTAGGCAAGGGGCAAGCAAACAACGGAAAAAACGGGAGTGCACGGCAGGGGAAACGTGATTCGAATGGGTATACCGAGAGCATCATAAACAGCATGGCAGATGTGGTAGTTATCACTGATGAAAACTTCGTTATGCATATTACCAACCCTGCTGTTGAGAGACTTCTGGGGTATACGGCAGAGGATATAGTTGGCAAACCCCTGGTAGAACTGCCCATGCTTCCACCAGAAATTCGCTCTACGCTTGGTGATCGTCTCGCAGACATCGTTAAAGAAGGAATACGTATTAGCGAAATTGATCTCGTACACAATGATGGCCGCAGATTGCCATTCTCCCTCTCAATTGGAATCATGAATGATGATGATGGTAACGTTCTGGGAACGGTGATTATCGGAAGGGATACTAGTGAAAGCAAACAGTCAGAGGAATTGCGCCAGGCTAAGGCATTCTCAGATTCCATACTGCAAAGCATGCCCAATATGTTGATTATCATGGGCGCTGATAAAACAATCAGTTACGTCAATGATGAGTTCGCCAGATTCGTCGGTCGGGAGCTCGACGACCTCATAGGTATGTCTATGGAGTCACTCGTCGGAGAACTCAACCTCCTCGCACCGGAATCAATACCGATCATTATCGAGCGAGTCAACAGGCGTATGGAAACCGGCGAAGCGCTTATGGATGTGGAATTGGACATAGTAAATGCCAACGGTAACATTGTCCCAGCCATGTACTCAGCAACAGGAATAAAGGACGCTCATGGTGAAGTGATGGGCGAGGTAGTCATCATCACTGACGTCACGGAGCGCAAGCAAACAGAATCGAAACTGCTGGAGGAGAAGGCGTTCACCGATTCCATATTGCACAGTATGCCCGATATGTTGATTATCATGGGTGCCGATAAATCACTCAGCTACGCCAATGATGAGTTCGCCAGATTCGTCGGTCGGGATGCAAACGACCTCATAGGTATGTCCATGGAATCACTCCTTGGAGAGTTAAATTTCCTCACCCCGGAATCAATTCCCATCATTATCGAGCGAGTCAACAGGCGCATGGAAACCGGCGAAGCACTCATTGGTGTAGAACTGGAGATGCTCAACTCAAAGGGTGAACGAGTACCGGTTACCTACTCCGCTTCGGGAATAAAAGGCCTCAATGATGAAGTGATGGGCGAGGTCGTTATCATCACTGACGTCACGGAGCGCAAGCAAGCAGAATCGAAATTGCTGGAGGAGAAGGCGTTCACCGATTCCATACTGCACAGTATGCCCAATATGATGTTCATCTTGAGTACCGATAAATCAATCAGCTATGCGAACGATGAGTTCGCCAGATTCGTCGGTCGGGATGTAAACGACCTCGTGGGTATGTCTATGGAATCACTCCTCGGAGAGTTAAATTTCCTCACCCCGGAATCAATTCCCATCATTATGGAGCGATCCAGCAGGCGCATGGAAACCGGTGAGGCAATTGCTGACGTAGAATTGGAGATGCTCAACTCAAAAGGCGAACGAGTACCGGTTACCTACTCCGCTTCGGGAATAAAAGGTGCCGATGGCGAAGTGATGGGCGAGGTTGTCATTATCAGTGACGTCACGGAGCGCAAGCGAGCAGAATCGAAATTACTGAATGAGAAGGCGTTTACCGATTCCATACTGCACAGCATGCCCAATATGATGTTCATCTTGAATAACGATAAATCAATCAGCTATGCGAACGATGAGTTCGCCAGATTCGTCGGTCGGGATGTAAACGACCTCCTGGGTATGTCTATGGAATCACTCCTCGGAGAGTTGAATTTCATCACACCTGAATCAATTCCCATCATTATGGAGCGATCCAGCAGGCGCATGGAAACCGGTGAGGCAATTGCTGACGTGGAATTGGAAATGCTCAACTCAAAAGGCGAACGAGTACCGGTTACCTACTCCGCTTCGGGAATAAAAGGTGCCGATGGCGAAGTGATGGGCGAGGTTGTCATTATCAGTGACGTCACGGAGCGCAAGCAAGCAGAATCGAAATTACTGGAAGAGAAGGCGTTTACCGATTCCATACTGCACAGCATGCCCAATATGATGTTCATCTTGAATAACGATAAAGCGCTCAGTTACGCGAATGATGAGTTCGCCAGATTCGTCGGTCGGGATGCAATTGACCTCGTAGGTATGTCCATGGAATCACTCCTTGGAGAATTGAATTTCATCACACCTGAATCAATTCCCATCATTATGGAGCGATCCAGCAGGCGCATGGAAACCGGTGAGGCAATTAGCGGTGTGGAACTGGAAATGCTCAACGAAAAAGGCGAACGGGTACCGGTTACCTACTCCGCTTCAGGAATAAATGGCCTCAATGGTGAGGTGATGGGCGAGGTGGTCATCATCTGCGACATCACGGAGGAGAAGAGATTAGCCAAGGAACAGGATAAAGCATACCGATTCTTTGAAGGAACCGTTAACAACATTGCGGATATGGTAATCGCGACCGATCAGGATCTCGTGATAAAAACGGCCAATCTCGCAACAGAGAGGCTCACCGGTTTCAACACAGAGGAACTGTTAGGCAAATCGTTATCGGAGTTGCCAATACTGCCTCCAGAAACACGCAGTAGTATGGACAGCATGCTGGATACTATTATCCAGCAGGGAATGCTCAATGTCGAAGCAAAACTCCTTCACAAGGATGGGCGAAAAATAAAATTCAATACATCTATCTCAGCGATGAAAGATGATGATGGGAATGCACTCGGCTTGGTTATCCTCGCTGGAGACATGAGCAAAGAGATTAACGCCATGCATGGCATAATTGAACTCACACGTAAAGCAGCTGAGGGCGATCTCAATGCCCGAGCCAACGTTGAAGATTACGAAGGAAGCTTTAAAAAGATTATCGCCGAAGTCAACGGACTTATCGATGCAGTTTCATCGCCGATCACCGAGTCCATTTCCATTCTGGAAAGACTGGCGAATAATGATTTGTCTGTTCATGTAACCGGAGACTATCAGGGAGACCATGCTAAGATCAAGAACGCCGTCAATACCGCTATCGATAATTTGCGAGAACTGGTCTCGCATATCAAAAACAATGCGGATGGTGTTACCGATGCAAGCAACCAGCTTGCCTCCGCTGCAGATCAGGCAGGGCAGGCCACGCAGGGAATAGCCAATACGAGTCAACAGGTTGCCAAGGGTGCCGAAGACCAAACCCGGGGCATTCAAATCACCAAAGAATCGATGGAACAACTGGCCAAAGCTATCGATCAGATCACTCAGGGTGCCCAGGAGCAGACAAAGGGAATACAGGCGACATCAAACGTTGTTAATGAAGTATCGTCGGCATCAGAGCAAGTTGCGAATAATGCTCAGTCTGCCTCCATTGGTTCAGCGGAAGCTGCCGATATTGCCCAGCAAGGCTCGGCGACAGTGGGCAAGACGATAGAAGGCATGCAAAAAATCGGTGACGCGATGGAAGCCGTTTCTCTAAGAATCACTGATCTTGGTGACCGCTCTAACGAAATCGGCAAGATCGTGGCCACTATCGACGATATCGCAGCTCAGACCAACCTTCTGGCCCTGAATGCCGCGATTGAGGCAGCAAGAGCAGGAGAGCAAGGCCGTGGATTCGCTGTCGTTGCTGACGAGGTGAGAAAGCTAGCCGAGCGCTCTTCAATGGCAACTAAAGAAATTGCTGACCTGATCACTGGAATTCAGAAAAGCGTCCGTGAGGCTATAACAGCCATGGATGAAGGGACCATGCAGGTGCATCACGGTAATCAGCTTGCGGGTGAAGCTGGCGAGGCTTTAGAGTTAATCCTTAAGTCAACAGTGGAGGTCAGATCCCAAATCGAACAAATATCGGCGGCTTCTGAGCAGTTGAATGCTTCAAGCAATGAAATGGTCAAAGCCATAGATGGAGTCAGCAGCATTGTGGAACAAAATATGGCAGCAACTGAGCAGATGTCAGCGAACAGTTCAGAAATGTCAAACTCTATAGAAACTGTTGCCGGCATTTCGGAGGAGAATAGCGCAGCGACCCAGGAGATATCAGCGAGCGCCGAAGAAATGAGTGCCCAGGTGGAGCAGGTGGTAGCGTCATCACAGTCACTGTTTGATATGGCACAAGGGTTACAGAATGCGGTATCAAGGTTCAACATAAACAGTAATGGCGTTAAAGAAGAAGCATAGACTTACTACACAAGTGAATCCATGTGCTCGCCCGAAGCTTGATCTGGCTGGGCTGAATATTGAACAAGGAGGTATGGATGGAATGGCAGATATTAAGAGTAACACCCAGGAAGAGCGTCAACTGGTAGTATTCGATCTGGCAAATGAGTCTTACGGAGTAGACATACACGCTGTCCAAGGAATTATCCGTATGCAAGCAATTACAAAGATGCCGAAGACTCCAGACTTTGTGGAGGGTGTCATCAACCTGAGAGGTAAGGTAATCCCCATAGTAGATATGAGGAAGAGATTCGACCTTGTCGTAAAAGAGGAGACCAAGGACAGCCGTATAGTAGTGGTAGATATCGGAGGGCAAGAGGTAGGCATAATAGTTGATGCAGTAACTGAGGTGCTGCGCATAACTAACGACTCCATAGAGCCACCGTCTTCAGTAATCACCAGCACCGATTCAGCTTATCTTATGGGAATCGCCAAGGTCGAGGACAGACTGATCATACTGATGGACCTGGAGAATGTACTCTCTCATGCAGAGAAAGGCACCATCACGACGACTCAAACCGAGATGGAGGAATCGCTGCCAGAGCACACGGCTACTCTCGTTACACCCTCTCAGCCGGAAACAAATACAGAGTTGGTGAAACCCAAGAAGACTACAAAGAGTGCAGCTCTCGCCGGAATAAAGGACTGATAAGACGCATCACACAAAAAAAAGCGGGAACAGGGAGCAGCAATCAATTACGATATCTGACAGACACCACCTTGTAGTTGATTGTTGCCCCTAATCCCGTATTGCTAAACGTTTACCAGACAAACTACGAATAGAAAAGGGATACTGTAATGGAGCTAGCACCTGATATCACCGAGGAAGATCTTAAGGTGTTCCTGGAAGAGGCCGATGAGCAACTGCAAGTGCTTGATAAAGACTTGATTCGTCTGGAGAATGAGGCAGACAATGAATCCCTCCTGCAGGAAATCTTCCGTGCAGCCCACACGTTAAAGGGCTCCTCAGCGATGGTAGGTCACAGCCGCATGTCCGAGCTAGCCCATGCTATGGAGAGCGTGCTGGACAATATGCGCAAGGGCACGCTTTTACCAAACAGCAATGTAATAGATGCCCTGTTATATAGCCTTGATGGTCTCGGTGCTCTTAAGCATGAGCTTCTTTCTCAAGAAGACAGCGAGATTGATATAACCCCGATGATTTCCGAGTTGGGAGAAGCAATAAAAAACAACGATGACCTTACTGCAAGTAATGTAAATGGCAGTAACAGGGAACAATTGACTCTCAACGAGAATGATAGGGAAACTCTGCAAACAGCGCTAGCGGCAGGACAAAATACCTTCTCCATAACTATATGCCTGAATAGAGATACGCAATGGGCAGCAGTACGCTGCTTTCAGGTAATGACAGAACTATCACAGGTTAGCACTGTAATATGCTCAACCCCATCAATGAAAGAAATAGAAGAGGAAAATGTTGGTTTCGATCTGGACGTGATCGTCTCCAGCTTCCAGGAAGATGTCCATCTCAAGGAGGCTATCGAACTGGTGTCTGAGGTGGTGGACATATCTATCAGTCCCTACAGTATGGGAGAAACAGCACAGGCTCCGAATACAAAACAATCCAGTGAGAAAACGGCTGAACGAAAGGTAACAAAGACATCGCAAGAACAAACCACCCAGTCCCAAACCGTAAGGATTGATGTCGAACGCCTTGATGAAATGATGAATATGATAGGGGAACTGGTAATTTCCAGTTCAAGGATTGCACAGATCGGGAAGACACTGGAACTCAAGGTCAGAGATGACGATCTGGTACAGGAATTAGGGAAATCCTCTTCTCACACTGTAAAGGTTGTAAACGAGCTTCAAGAGAACATCATGAGGGCCCGGATGCTTCCTATAGGAACCGTATTTAGTGGTTTTCCACGTATGATCAGGGACTTAGCACAGAAATCAAATAAAAAGGTTGACTTCATCGTTGAGGGACAGGAAACAGGTATCGATCGTTCGGTAGTAGAGCATGTTCGAGATCCACTGGTGCATCTATTGAGGAATGCCGTTGATCACGGGATTGAGGATTCTGAGGAACGCAAGGCATCCGGGAAGCCAGAGACAGCCATAGTAAAGCTGTCAGCCTGTCATGAAGAAGGCCATATAGTAATCACAGTAGAGGATGATGGCAAAGGAATTGATGCCTCGGTAGTCAGAAATTCTGCAGTAATGAAAGGTTTCATCTCCGCAGAAGACGCAGCGAGGATGACAGATGACGAGGCAATAAATCTCATCTTTGGAGCCGGTTTATCGACAGCAGCGAAGGCAACAGAGGTGTCCGGACGCGGTGTCGGTTTGGACATTGTGAGAAATAATATCGAAGCTCTAAACGGATATGTAATCATAAATACAGAGGTAGGTCGCTACACCAAGTTCACCCTGCGATTGCCTCTCACCCTGGCAACTATTGATAGTCTCCTTGTCACCTGCAACCTTGCACTCTATGCAATACCGCTGGTTAGTGTGCTTGAGATTGTCAGGCTGAACTCACAAGAGATCAAGACAATTAGTGGAAGGGAGGTAATCAAGTTAAGAGGTAGTGTTTTACCAATGCTCAGACTTAGTAAATTGCTCTGCATGGAGCAAAGCGCTGCTACTACTGACTTAATGTTTGTTGTTATTGTACGCTCCCGGGACAAACAGATAGGGTTAGCCGTGGATTCATTGCTGGGAAACGAACAGATCGTAGTGAAGTCCCTGAGCAAACATCTGGGTGACGTTCAGGGTATATCGGGGGCCAGCATTCTGGGAAACGGCGAGTTGGCACTGATTATCGATGTACCCTCTCTGATCGAGATGGCTACATTACAAGCGTCTCGGTGTTAAGGCCCTGATCACTCTATAAGCAGTTAACGTTACTACACCCAAAAGGGGGATAAAAAAAGTGCTCAAACAAGAATTCCAATTAACCGATATCGAACAGCTCGCCTGGGCTGGTCTCGTAAGTAAAGGTATCTCCAAAGCGATCTCCGGTCTTTCTGAAATGGTAGGGCAGACAATGAAAGTAACTGCCCTCAATCCGGTTCAGGTTCCACTCAAAGACGTGCCCGATTTGTTCGGAGGCCCTGAAGAACTCGCCGTTGGGATATATCTCAGTATTTCGGGAAGTGCCAATGGACACATACTTCTTGTTTATAAGCCTAAAATTGCCTTTGAGCTGGTGGACCTGTTGATGGAGGAAGCCCTGGGCACAACAAACGACCTGGACGAGATAGAGACATCAGCCCTGGGCGAGATGGGAAATATCATGGGGTCATTCTTCCTAAACTCACTTGCTGATCACACCGGACTGAGCTTACAACCTTCACCACCTGTAGTGATAATGGATATGGCAGGTGCGATTCTGGATATTGCACTGGCAGATATGATGATGTATTCAGATGTCGCCAGCATAATAGACGCCGCCTTTGGAACAGATGACCAACAGGTCACCGGATCATTTCTTGTGTTACCCACCCCCGACTTATTAGTAACATTGAGTCAGCAGTGGAGGAACTCATAATGAAACAATATGCTGAAACACAGAAAGACACTTTGGTCGTCGGGCTAGGTGAAATGCACGTGACTCGTAATAGCTCTGCAGTTTTAACATGCCTTGGTTTAGGATCATGTATTAGTGTATGTGCATACGATCCCGTGTCCAAGGTTGGTGGTATGGACCATATAGTACTACCCAATAGCGAAGGCAGGAACGGTACTTCTTCATCTAAGTATGCTGATACTGCGATCCCGATGTTGATAGATGAATTGAATAAAGAAGGCGCAAAGAAAAACCGCCTTATTATCAAGCTTGTGGGCGGAGCCGAGATGTCTCTCGCACCAGGTATTACCAGTGCATTCAAAATAGGGGCCAAAAACATTGTAAGTGTCAAGGAAGCCATTGCCAGGGAAAATCTTAAAATAGCAACTGAGGATATCGGAGGCCACCACGGGCGTACAGTTCGGTTGTTCATGGACTCAGGCAAGGTCATTGTAACGACAGCAGGAGCTGATGTTAAAGAACTGTAGGAGGGAGCAATATGGCAAATATATTAGTTGTAGACGATGCCGCCTTCATGAGAATGAAGTGCAAAAAACTGTTGTTAGATGGGGGATATGAGGTCATTGAAGCAGGAAATGGAATTGAAGCGCTGGAACAATATAAAACTAACAGGCCCGATGGTGTGCTACTGGATATAACGATGCCTGAAATGGATGGCCTGGAAACCTTGAAAGAGATACGAAAAATCGACTCCAGCGCCAGGGTAGCAATGGTTACT
>JAXHUK010000013.1:0-2937 GCA_034189725.1 Chloroflexota bacterium
ACACCTGGCCGCCGGTGGTCGACTCAAGGCCACGGAAAATTCCTGCTAGTTGCATGTCAAAAAGGAGAGGCGATATAATCAATAGGCAGGTTTGAATCTCCTGACTCGAAGCTATGGCGTCTCAGGAGACCCGCCGCTACCGACTATGATATGATATAAGTAGGGGCACGGCGCGCCGTGCCCCTACGACCCACATTCACCAATGTCGTTCTGGGGCAGCATTTCGGCTTCGCTCAGTGTAAATTCCGCGACCGAAGAATCTCCCCGTATCACCAGCAGAGATTCTTCGCGGAGCCTGTGCTGAAGAACGAAGTGGCTCAGAATGACATACCATATATCTTTGGGGAAACGGATTCGCTTCCACGGGAATAACAGAGTAACGTCGCTCCTGCTTTCACAGGAGTCCAAACGATTGAATAAAGGTGCGTTCGCCATAACAAATATTTAGGTTATAATTATTTAGGCGCTTTGCGATATTTATTCTAAATTTAAGCCCAGGTGCAAGAGAGGACAGGATGGAAGAACAAAAACAAAAGGTAGAGGATTTAAGGGGCCGCATCTCAACTACCCTGGTGCGTCTTTGACGTGGCCGCTAAAGAGACCGAAATAGCCAGGCTGGAAGAGGAGACTTCCCAACCTGATTTCTGGCAGGATACGGAGAATGCCCAGCGTACTATGCGTCAGATCGCTCAACTCAGGGGAGTTGTGTCCACATGGCGTGAACTGGAGCAACGAGTCGATGACGTGGCCACCCTTATCGAATTGTCTCTCGCCGAGGATGACCGCTCGGTAGAAGAGGAAATCAACCACGAGATCGAGAGCATTGAGGGATACCTCGAAGAACTGGAATTCCAACTGCAACTCGGTGGTGAGCACGATCCAATGAGCGCCTTACTGGCGGTGCATGCCGGTGCGGGGGGTACAGAATCACAGGATTGGGCTCAGATGTTGCTCAGAATGTACCTGAGATGGACTGAACGCCATAACTACCAGTCTGAGATCATTGAGACCTCCACAGGAGAAGAAGCGGGCATCAAAAGCGCACTCATCGAGGTCAAAGGTGAGTATGCCTATGGATACCTCAAGGGAGAGCGTGGTGTACACAGATTGGTCCGCATCTCGCCTTTCGATGCCTCGCACAGCCGACACACATCATTCGCCCTGGTAGAGGTCATGCCTCTCGTGGAAAACGAGGTGGACATCACTATCGATCCCGACGACCTCAAGGTCGAGGCATTCCGCTCCAGTGGCCCCGGTGGACAGCACATGCAGAAAACCAGCAGCGCAGTTCGCATCACGCATCTGCCAACAGGTATCGTGGTTACCTGCCAGAACGAACGCTCGCAGTTTCGTAACAAGGATGTGGCTATGACTGTGCTTCGCTCACGGCTGCTTGAGCTGGAGTTGGAAAAGCAAGCGGAGGAACAGGCGCGATTGAAAGGGGAACATATTACCGCCGAGTGGGGTAATCAGATTCGCAGCTATGTACTCCATCCCTACAAAATGGTAAAAGATCATCGAACCGGATATGAGACCAGCGATCCCTTTGCCGTGCTCGACGGCGAACTCGATGAACTGCTTAAAGCATACCTGAAATCGAAGGTGCAAGGGTGATAAAAAGGGTTGCGATTCTCATTGTAGCACTCGTTCTGAGCATTGTTGCCACCTTTGGTGTGGTTCAAGCTCAGGACGATATATCTGCGTCCACGGTTACCGAGGTGCAGTTCCCCTCGGCAATGACGTTTCATCTGAGCGCCCAAAGCACCGTTGATATCACCGAGATCTTCCTCCGCTACAAGATAGATGGCATAAGCACTATCGACGTGACAAGCGTAGTTATACCGGCATTTGAGCAAACAGCGGAGGTGGAGACCGGGTGGATCTGGGATATGAGAAAGTTCAGTCTGCCGCCGGGGGCAGAGGTACAGTATAGCTGGAGAATCAGGGATGCTTCTGGTGACGAGATCGAGACCTCCTGGACTACGATCGAATTCAATGACGAACGCTACTCGTGGAATAGCCTGACCGAGGAGCAGGTAACCCTGTTCTGGTACTACGGTGAGCAGGCCTTTGCTCAAGAGCTTTTGGATGCTGCCCTCGATGCGCTGGATGTACTGGCTCAGGATACGGGGGCATTCCTCGATTATCCCGCAGAGATATACATCTATAGCAGCTCCAGAGAGTTGCAAGAAGCTACGATATACCCTCAGGAATGGATGGGAGGGGTCGCTTTTGCCGATTACGGCATTGTTGCTATCGGGGTAGATCCTGGCAATCTGGCGTGGGGCAAAAGGGCGGTAGCTCATGAGCTGGCCCACCTGGTAACGGCACAGATGACCTCAAACCCCTATAATGATATACCAACATGGCTGGATGAAGGATTATCGCTGTACGCCGAAGGGGAGCTGCGAGATGATTTAGCGCATTCGCTGGACCGGGCGATATCTGAAGACCAGCTTATCTCGGTTCAGAGTATTTCGGGCAATTTTCCCGTTGACGTAGAACAGGCCAGGCTCTCCTACGCCGAGAGCTACAGCCTGGTCGAGTTTCTTACCGATAACTACGATAAGGAGAGAATGCTGCTCCTGCTGAGCATATTCGAACAGGGTTCAAGCTATGATGATGCACTTTTAGAGGTATATGGCTTCGATACCACAGGACTGGATAACGCCTGGCGTCAAAGCCTGGGACTGGAGCCAAGACAAACACCATCATCTCCCTACGCCACAGCTACACCAGCGCCCCAGGGTGGGCTGCTGGACTGCCAGATGTACTCTCAGAGTACCGACTTCAGTGCGGTCGCAGTATTTGCACTGCTGGGCATGCTCCTGCTGCCCGGCATCTGGGAGGCTGTTCGCTTCAGGGCAGGCAAAGGAATCAAGTGAGCATAAAACTACGGCTATCATTGCTAATCTTGTGCGCTGTACTGGTGCTATC
>JAXHUK010000130.1:0-2675 GCA_034189725.1 Chloroflexota bacterium
TGCCACTCCTGCTGCGAGCTCGCCGACAGCAGCCAGCCGCCCCGCGTATTGAAGCTGCTGATCTATTCTTCTTCGCTCCTCCTCCACCCGCTTGCGTTCGGTGATATCCCTGATAACGACAAGGTCAGCAGAACGTCCCTCGTACATTATGGTTCCTGTACTCAGTTCGACCTCTACCCTGCTGCCATCCTTATGTACCAGGGTAGTCTCATACTTCGGGTCGAAAATTTCACCTGTCATTCTCCGTATATAGCGATCGATCATTTCCGAAAGTACGTTGGGGTGCAGGAAGTCGGATACTGGACGTCCTATGACCTCTTCAGGAATATAGCCCAGTATTCCCAGTGACTGCGAGTTGACATATTTTACAATTGCATCCTGAAAGATACCAATCGCGTCGCTCGCTCGCTCCACTAATTCACAGTACCGTGCCTCACTCTCACGCATACCCTGCTGTGCATAAACACGCTGCAGAATTACCCCTGATAGGCTGAGATAGCTATTGACCAGATCCTTTAGCCTCAATTTCTCTCCGAGGGGAAGCTGTACTACGCCAATTGCCAGCAGTTCTCCTTCACGCACACAAGAAAGATGATAAAGGTTGTTGTCATCTACACTCATGACCTCTCTTAATACTGGATGGACAGCAAAAAAGCTCTTAAAACAATTTTCACGAGCTTCACATTTCATGACCTGTTTGTCCTTGAAATGATCTGCCATTTCAAGAGGTATTACCGCAGCTCCGATAAGAGTATCATCAATTGATGGTTGCGGGATATCCCCGTCAATATCTACAGCCTCCAGCCTAACAATGCCTGAGACGTGCCTGTAGGAAGCCAGTGCTGCGCATGTAGCACCACAAATCTTTCTGAGATTGCGACAGAGGACAGAGAACGTTTTCTCTTCAGTCAATCCTTCGACTTCAAGGATGGTATCGGACAACACCCGAAAAGCTCTGTTGCGTTCTTCCAGGACCTCCTGTGTGTGTGTACAGGCTGACAGGTTATTCATAGTTTCGATATCCATTAGCGTTTCTGCAAATCCTTTGTTCCTTGTGTTGGAATGTCACTCGTACTGAGTTTCCCAATCACGACGAGCCAGATATCTTCATCGACCCAAAACTTTTTTATCATTGCTCAGATACACGTTTGTTATGCTGATGTGGATGACAAATGTCCTATTCCCAAACTAGCACAGTTTCTATTCTGAGTGAATAGCAGTTATTGATAACTACCACTGGTAATTTGGTACTATGTGAGTACTTTATTATACCTACCATGAAACAGTTGATGGGGTGTCGATAAAACCAAACAGGGACGGTCATCGAACGTCCCTGCACCATCAATATATCTAACCCCTGGGAATCGGCATGACCGACCCTGTTTGAGGTTAGTATGAGCGTCTTTTATTATCCTAGTCTTTTGGCATCCCAGTTTGCTTGAATCCACGAACTCCGAGCACGCCGCGAGCGGTTATCGTCCACATGGCCCTACCCCAGGTGCCAGGATAGGCCGTTATCCGGCATTGCCAGGGAGTGCTTCCGAATTGTTGTGGCTCCAATGCTCGGTCAACACTCTGAGTAATTCCGGTGTGAGCATTACCAGAAATGTTCCGCTGTGCTGGTAATCCTCTGTGCCAAAGGTCGCTTCCACGATCCATGTCTCGTCGGATTCCCGCATAATCTCGGCTAACGCAGCATCCAGGATTGCGCCTGCCATGTCCATCATCACCGCAGGCGGCGAGGGATTGAGGCTTAGCCCTGTTGAATCAGCCAGATAGTTAAGGAAATGTGCCCCCATTGTATTGCCGATCTCACCCAGGCCTGACATCTCCATCTCGCCCAGGTTCTGGGTTGTGCCCGGAGCCTCGCCCATGAGCAGATCGAGCAATTCAAAGGCAGCTTGCGGCGAGTATACCAGCATGATCTGCCCCTCAACACTCCCAGAAACCCTCAGGTAGACTCCCACTATGAGGGCCTCAGGACCCCCGAATAAATAAGCGACTTCCTTGATATCGATCGGCCGTGTGTCAAGTGTGGGTACCGTTATGGTCTGCCCCACCATCTGGGAAAGGCTGGAGATCGATCTGACGATGGCTTTGCTGACCAGCTCGGTCCAGACAGAGTGTTCGATCTCGCTCAGACGCGTCTTTTGCTCTACCAAGTTTTCTCTCCAAACCTCTGCTTCTTTTTATCGTGTTTTGAGAGGGTATGTTTTTTGCCGCCGAACGCACATATGAACAGTAGCATATCTGTCCTGTGTTAGACTATGGCATTTCCGTATAATTCAGTTAGTAAAATGGTACTACAGTGTGCTCAGGTATGAGAGAGCTGAATGATGGAATGCAGGAAGGTTTGACAGGTAATGGCGGGTATGAAACCCGCCTCTACACCCATCCCCCATGTCATTCTGACCCTGAATGAAGTGAAGGGGAAGAATCTCTGGCTATTTACACGGGGAGATTCTTCGGTCGCCGAAGGCTCCCTCAGAACGACATACTGATACCACTCCTGCGGAAGCAGGAGTCCAGGACACATAAGACTCCGATAACGCTGGAGCGGATGCCCCAGCCTACCCACGTACATCCATGTCATTCTGACACTGAACGAAGTGAAGGCGAAGAATCTCTGGTTCACACGGGGAGATTCTTCGGTCGCCGAAGGCTCCCTCAGAACG
>JAXHUK010000131.1:0-9160 GCA_034189725.1 Chloroflexota bacterium
TGGGAATCCATGCTACCCTGGATATCGAGAGAAGAATGCGTTTAGGCCCCAATGCACGATATGTAAGTGAAATAGACTACACGGTCGACGAATCCCAGAAAGAAGTATTCTATCGCTCGGTGAAAGCATTTCTCCCGTTCATTGACTACGATGACCTGGAGCCGGAGATGGCAGGCATCAGACCCAAGCTTCAAGGTCCCGGGGAGAGTTTCAGGGACTTTGTTATCAGACACGAGCGGGATAGGGGCTTGCCCGGATTCATAAACCTGATTGGTATCGAGTCGCCAGGATTAACGAGTTCACCAGCGATAGCACGACGTGTAGCGAACATGGTTAACGAACTACTATAGATAACTGGCATAGGTAGCGCTCCCAAAAGGAACATCTATGGTAAGTCAACTCACGAAACCGATAGGGAGGTATTCAGCAAGCTTCTCTGAGGAATTAAAGAGACAAAACAAAAGGAGGTGGGGACTTAGAAATTTCAGCACGTGACCGCCGCGAGTGAGAGGTTTTTAAACCTGTCCAGAAGCGGTATATGGAAAAAGTCCGAAACAGAAACAAAAGGGAGAGGTGAATATGAATTTACAAAGACCAAATGCAAACGAAGCGACCAGAACGAGCAATCGTTCCCGAAGTGTAGTGCCCATGAGTGGCCTCTGCACCCGTTGCCTCGACGGCTGTACAGGGAACTGTGAAGTATTCCAGGCAACATTCCGTGGCCGAGAACTAATCTATCCCGGGCCTTTTGGTGACGTTACCGCTGGGGGCGACAAGGATTACCCCATTGATTACTCCCATCTCAATATCCAGGGATACGCCCTGGGTGCCGAGGGGCTACCCCCAGGTGTCGTCGGAGGGCCTGATACCGCTACATTCCCCTCTGTAACCACAGAGACGGAATACGGCTGGGACATCAAGGTCAAGATGAAGGTTCCTATATTCACCGGCGCTCTGGGTTCGACAGAGATCGCCCGCAAGAACTGGGAGCATTTCGCAATCGGCGCTGCTATCAGTGGTGTTACCCTGGTCTGTGGCGAAAACGTTTGTGGTATCGACCCTCTACTTGAGCGTGACGCCAACGGCAAGGTCGTCTCAGCACCTGATATGGATCGCCGCATCGAGACCTATCGACGTTACCACCAGGGATACGGTGAAATTCTGGTCCAGCTCAACGTCGAAGACACCAGATTAGGGGTCGCTGAATATGTCCACAATAAGCACGGCCTCGAAACTATTGAGTTGAAATGGGGGCAGGGCGCAAAATGCATCGGCGGTGAGATCAAGGTCAGCAGCCTGGAACGAGCATTAGAACTTCAGAAACGCGGTTACATCGTTACCCCTGATCCTTCGAACCCTGTCAACCAGGCGGCATTCAAGAGTGGCGCCATCAAGGAGTTTGAACGCCACAGCCGCCTCGGTTTCATCGATGAGGAAGGGTTCTATGCCGAAGTCCAGCGATTACGGAATATAGGATTCAAACGCATTACCTTGAAAACCGGTGCCTATGGCCTTCGTGAGCTTGCCATGGCTATCAAATGGGGCTCAAAGGCCAAGATCGACCTGCTCACGATAGATGGCGCCCCCGGCGGTACCGGTATGAGTCCCTGGCGGATGATGGAGGAATGGGGAATGCCCAGCCTCTATCTCCATTCAGCGGCTTATGAGTTCGCCGCGAAGCTGGCTACCAGGGGAGAACGGCCACCTGACATGGCCTTTGCTGGCGCATTCAGCAGCGAGGATGGCGTGTTCAAGGCACTGGCCCTCGGCGCACCGTTTAGCAAGGCAATATGCATGGGCCGAGCATTGATGATTCCCGGTATGGTGGGCAAGAATATCGAGCAATGGCTCAAAGATAGCAAGTTACCCAATACCGTCGGAAAATTCGGCACGACACCAGAGGAGATCTTTGTAAATTACGAAGATGTGGCTGATATGGTTGGTAGGAACGAAATAAAGAACATCCCCCTCGGAGCCATAGGAATCTACAGCTACTCCGAGAAAATTAAAGTGGGATTGCAGCAGTTGATGGCAGGTGCAAGGTGCTTTAGCGTGCCCTCAATAACACGGCGCGAGCTTATGTCCCTCACCGAGGAATGTGCTAAAGTAACCGGAATACCCTACCTCATGGACGCCTACAGAGACGAGGCGATGAAGATACTCGAAGGCTAAATCCATCAGCAAGAGTGAATAGAAGGGGCTTCGCCGCTGGCGAAGCCCCTTCTACGGGATTCTTACGCATAGCGTCCGCAGCCGAAACCTTCGCCCAGTTGGCACCACGTGCAGCTACCCACCGTCTCGTCGGCGATCAAAAGCTGCGATTCACAGTTGCCGCAGAGGCGTTCCTCACCGGGTTTCATAGGACCATCACAGGGAGTAATGGTCATGGGACAAAGCTGGATGCAATTGCCACATTGCTTACAGAAATCGGGGCGTATGCCGAAGGGGTAGTCCACGTGACGGTCCCTCCCCCGTCCCACAAAGCCAATGGCCCGGGCTTTCCAGACCTCGGTGCAAACACGCACACAACGTCCACACAAAACACAGTCCTCATTCCGAAACGGATAGCGGACCTCCTTGACCCCACAGCGCACGGCGATGTCCTGAATAGCACGGGAGTTAGGGGCTTGAGCCACCAGCAGCTCTGCGAGGTTGCGGCGCAGTTTGCGGATCTTGTCTGTATTAGTCATTATCACCATGCCCTCTTCCACGTACAAGGTGCAAGAAGTGGTGACCTTGGAACGGCCGTTGACCACGTGTTCGACAATGCAAAGCCGGCATGCGCCGATGTCGGACAGATAGGGAACATGGCACAGATGGGGAATACAGATGCCGTACTCGATTGCAGTGTCGAGCACGCTGTTCCCCTTGGGCGCGCGAATGATGGCTCCATCAATGCTAACGTTGACATATTGCAGCATATTACTACCTCGTTTTCTCAGAAGACTCGTATCGCATCAGAATTGCATTCGCTTTGGCAGATCCCGCATTTCTGACAGAGTTGGGTGTTAATTACATGCACCTCTTTTTTGCTGCCGGTGATAGCATTGTGCACGCATCCTCGTAGACATATTCCGCAGCCATTACACTTCTCCGGATCAATCCAGTATGTAATCAGAGCCTTGCACACCCCGGCCGGACATTTCTTTTCATTGATGTGCGCCTCGTATTCCGGACGGAAATAACGCAAGGTGGAGAGTACCGGATTGGGCGCGGTCTTACCCAGCCCGCACAGAGCAGTCTGGGAGACCGTGTCTGCCAACTCCTCCAGGAGATCAAGCTGCTCCAATCTTCCACGGCCTTCGGTGATGTCATTGATTATCTCGAGCATGCGGTCAATTCCAATTCGGCAAGGCAGGCACTTGCCACACGACTCGTCCTGCAGGAATGTCAGAAAATACTTGGCCACGTCCACCATGCAAGTTCCCTCATCCATCACCACCATACCACCGGAACCGATCATGGAGCCGGCTTCGGAGAGCACATCGAAGTCGACTGCGAGGTCAAACTTATCCAGCGGAAGACACCCACCTGATGGTCCGCCGGTCTGAACCGCCTTGATCGCCTTACCGTTGACTGCGCCGCCGCCGATGTCAAAAACCACATTGTGGATAGGCGTGCCCATGGCAACTTCAACCAGGCCAGTGTTCTTGATGTGACCGGTAAGAGCGAGTATCTTGGTTCCCCCACTCCTGTTCGACCCCTTCGAGGCAAACCATGATGAACCATGTAAGATGATGGGTGGGACGTTAGCCCAGGTCTCGACGTTATTGAGGATCGTGGGCTTGTGATAAAGACCGTCCACCACGGTATGGACGTCCTTGGGCCGGGGCTCACCGACTTTGCCTTCTATGGAAGCCATAAGGGATGTCGATTCTCCGCAGACGAAAGCCCCTCCACCCCTGGAGATGTCCACGTCGAACGAGAATGACGAGCCCATTATGTTGTCGCCGAGGAGACCGAGTTCGCGAGCTTGCTCGACCGCGATCCTGGCATGCTTGACCGCGAGCGGATATTCGTTACGGACGTACACGTATCCTTTACGAGCGCCGACAGCCCAAGCGCCGATCATCATGCCTTCTAGAATTAGATGCGGATTACCCTCGAGTATGCACCGGTCCATATATGCACCGGGGTCGCCCTCGTCTGCGTTGCAGATTACGTACTTTTCGTCACCAGGCGCCTCCCAACACTCATTCCATTTGCGCCCGGTCGGGAAGCCACCCCCACCACGTCCCCGCAGCCTTGAGGCCGTAATCTCATTGATAATCCCCTCCGAGGACATGGCATGGAGCGCTTTGGCGAGAGCAGAATATCCACCGGCAACGATGTAATCCTCGATCGAGCAGGGGTCGACCAGGCGGTTCTGGGACATGATCTGTCGATCCTGCGCCCTGTAAAAGGGAATCTCCGACTCAGTATAGGCTACCTTACCAGTGATCGGGTCCGTGTAAAGCAGCCTCTCGACTAACTCCCCATTCATTATGGTCTGGTGAACGATCTCGAAAGCATCTTCCGGCGAGATGTGGCAATAAAATATATTGCCCGGCTCAATGATGATGACGGGACCTTGCTCGCAAAAACCGTGGCATCCGGTGACACACAGGCGTACGCTCAGATCAAGTCCCTGACTGGAGAGTTCGTGCCTCATCGCATCAATAACAGCCTGGGCACGCGAGGCCTGACAGCCGGTTCCCCCGCATACCATCATCGTAGTGGTAATAGATTGCCGTTGCTCCCGGAGCCGCTCCCGCAGGTGTTCCACTTCGCGGATACTATTGAGCCTCGTCATTTTGACTATCCTCCGTTTTCTGGCGGCTAAGGGTGTCAATCAGTTTTCGGAGCTTCCCTGGGGTCATATGGTGATGATAGGATCCGTTTTCCGTAACGATCGGACCCAGTGCGCAAGCACCCAGGCAGTTGACTTGTTCAACGGAGAAAAGACCGTCTGCGGTCACCTCTTCTGGTTTAACTCCGAGTTGGCCGGTAGCCTGGTCGAGAAGAAGGCGAGCGCCCCGGACGTGACAGGCTGTCCCCATGCACATGGTCAGTACATTCTTGCCGGATGGGTTTAATCGAAAGGCCTTATAAAAGGAAGCCGCACTGTAGACTTCTATAAGCGGTACCCCGAGACCATGGGCCACGGACCTCATAGTCTCTTCGGAAATGTAACCGTAGTTTTTCTGGGCATCCTGGAGCACTTCGATGAGTTGATTTGGTTGACTGCGACGTCCTTCCAGGATTTGATCGAGCGTTTGGGGGGGCATGTTAACCTCCTTTGACGGGAGTTTGCTTGATTAATGAAAAAATAACTGATAGTATCGGTGGTGTAAATACGGAATAAATGCACCTATTTTGCCTATAAAAAATAGGCACTAAATGGCCCATATATGACCGTAATTAGTTCAAAACAGACAGTCAGGGGGAAATGACCTAATGGAAAACGAAAAAACTCCCACGTCTCCAAACGACGATTGGCATTTGCCTTTTCCCTCGAAGGACTTAGCCATCTTGTGGCGGATCCCGTTTCCCACCGAAACCGAGCCCCATGAGGTCGAGAGCGCTCTACGCGAGCGTATTAAGGAGTTGAACTGCCTTTATGGGATTTCCCAACTGGCCGAGCGCTATTTATATTCTCTCGACGATCTTATCCAGGAGCTTGTGAACTTCCTGCCCTATTCATGGCAGTATCCTGAGATTACCTGTGCCAGAATTATCTTTAAGGGGAAAACCTACACGAGCGATAGATTTAAGGTGACTAACTGGCGGCATTCGTCGCGGATCTACATGTATCATGAGGCTGTCGGTGAGTGTAGTATTTTTTACCTGGAAGAACGCCCGCCGGCGGATGAGGGCCCTTTTCTGAGAGAAGAGCGCGCTCTGCTTGACGCGGTGGCTGAGCAGATCGGCACCATTGCCACCAGGATATCGGCTGATTTTGAATTACAGGAGACCAACCGACAATTGACCCTGGAACGCGAAGCATTGCAGGAGTCCAACACCGCTCTACGAATAATCCTGGCTCGCATTGAGCAAGAGAAACAAGAAATCCACCGGGATATTAAAATGAACGTGGAAAAAATTCTGATGCCCATCCTGCAAGCCTTGACCATTCAACTACCCCCAGCCCTGACAAAATACGTGGAGATTCTCCAGACTAACCTGGAGGAAATCACCTCGCCGTTCATCAGCAAACTGTCCCTTTCCTACCATTCGATGACACCGACCGAGATCGCTATCTGCAACATGATACGGAACGGAATGCACACCAAAGAAATCGCCGAGGCGCGGGGCGTGTCTGAGGCCACTATCAACCGTCACAGAGAAAAGATTCGCCGCAAACTCAAGATCACCAACCAGGATGTTAACCTCGCGACTTTCCTGCAATCGAGCATGTGGGAGGAAAAATAGAAGCCAGATTTTCCATATCAACCTGGCAATGTGTCATGAGCCGTCCACATCATCTACTGAGGGGAGCAGGCGAGAATACCGGGGAGGAACATGCCCGCAAGAGCCATATAAAAGTGGTAATGGAAAGGTATACTGCTCAATATGAATGGTATCAAATGCGGTCAGCTTTTATAGCGGGGCTTGGCCAGCCGAATCTTTATCCGTGACGCTATCGAGAGCATGTACAAATTACAATTGATCAAGCAGGTATCCCAGGAGGTGATGAACCGCCCCCATGCCATTCTCGCGATGACTATAACCCCACCGCTCGCCATTGACAGAATACGGCTGGAACAGGTACAATCAGCATGGTGATACACAAGACCTCTACTCTGCAAAGCAGTGCGAAAGCACTCCCCCGCGAACTGGTAATTGTGGGCCGTTAGCTCAGTGGTAGAGCACCTGACTTTTAATCAGGGCGTCGAGGGTTCGAATCCCTCACGGCTCACCAAACTTACACAACTGTTAAAAAATTAGCTAACTACCAACTAATCACCCTGCTTATTAGGGATTCTGTCACTCTCCAAACTTGACAGAAAAGGCAAACTCCCTAGGAGGCAAGGACACATTGGGATGCATAGAATTGGGCTAGGTGCCTACATTCTCAAGAGGGCTTTATCGCACCCACTTCTGAGTCTGGTCGTAGTGTTTGAAGGATAACTGAACAAGGTAAGCAATACATTCAAGGCGATGACCAAGCAAACTAGGCGATATGACATGGATTTGGCGGGAAGGCCACAGTAACTTGAGAGGCATATTCTTGAGGAAGGAGGTCGAACTACGACTATCAGTAGTCATCCATAAATAAAGTTACTTGTTGCAATCATAGTAGCGAATAATGCCCACAATCTAAGCGTTTTCAAAGTCTTCTTTGCTTATCCCAAGGTCTTTCAAGATTCCAGAAATAGTTCCTGGCTTCAGGTCTTTGCTACCCCAATTAGGGATAGTAGTACGAGTTCCCGTTCTTAAACAAATCCAGACTTCGTGTGAGCCTTTGGCCTGTCGGTCGAATTCGCAGTCCAACTTTTGAAGCTTGCGTGTGAGTTTCAGATAATTCAAAGAACTACCGTGACCTCGCTTTTTACCTTGGGACCTACCAGTTCATAAGCGCATTCTTCAACAGCCTTTGGCAGAGCATGTCCATGAGTTGTATACGATAGAATGAATTCAGTTGCCACGCTTTGGAGATATTCCAGCGTTTCTGCAGGAGTACTGCCCCACGCACGACACCCTGGCAACACAGGAACCTCAGCCATATACCTGTTCTCTGTCTCATCACTTGGCTCATACATTATCACCGGTAACTTATATTGCTTCATTGATTTAATTCCTCTTTATCTCCAGTCTGCCTACCGTGGCGGATAATCGGAGTTTAACACCTCCAATTACCTCAGTCAATGTGAAAAAATCGCTGCATCTTGGTAAAACTGAACAACACACCACTGTGCTGGCTATCGGGTACATACCCCCTCCTCTATTGCTACAATCATCGATAGATGAACCCAAAAGGTTATAACAAAAGTTCTGCCTTTTATCCCTCACGGCTCAGATTGCCACGTCGCCTGCGGCTCCTCACAATCTATCATGCCTATTGCCATCGGCACCACGAAGGATGAAAAAGCTATACCTGCTGCCGTTCATGGTGAGCCAGTCGAACCATGAATGACCCTTCGACAAGCTCAGGGCAAACGGTTGTCCATGCTATTTTCATGGCAATGACACCTGTGACCTTTTGCCTCTCAATGAACAGATTAAGGGCTATCCCCGCTGCGATTTCCATGACGAGGCTAAACAGAAATACTATACCCTTAATGGGGATGTGCTGTGGATTACGGCACGTACCTGGACGATAAGTTACACGGGAGCTATCGGTCGTTCTACGACGATGGATGCCCCCTTTGTTCGAGCGAATACGATCATGGCGAGCTACTATCGGAAGAATGCAAGTCACGTTCGGAGTGCGAGTAGCCCTCACGGGATCAGCGTTTCTTACCTTTACGAGCGGATTGAGCCGCCTTGGTTCGTTCAACGAACTCCTCGACCCCGAACAAGGAGACGGCTTTTCCGATCAACGGCAGCGGGAGATCGTCCAACTTCCTGAAGCGTACACAAGATCTACCAACGTCATAGCGCTTTCCCGTAGCGTGGTAGTCTGCTTCGAACGTTCGTCTCGCCTCCTCGTCCATATAGGTCCCGATGAGATATACCGCCATATGGTTTTTCTGCGAGGCCAGGGCTGCATACATCAGCGGCTTCCCGTTATACGTGTCGGGATAGACCTCGAGCGGGACTTGATACGTGATCA
This sequence comes from Chloroflexota bacterium, assembly GCA_034189725.1. GTDB lineage: Bacteria > Chloroflexota > Dehalococcoidia > SZUA-161 > SZUA-161 > JAXHUK01. The sequence continues at coordinate 8,756 of JAXHUK010000131.1, forward strand.
TGCCCCAGTTCATCACCTCCTCGTACCCCTGCGGCAGATTCTCCAAAATCTGTTTGCGGACAACTTCGAGTGCCGCCCTCCGCGAATCGGGTAATTCTGCGAGATACTGTTCTACAGTAGCTGCATCGGAGCGCATATATCCTCCTAATTGTGTGCAGTGAACTGGAACCCACTATTCCTATGCCTGGTCAATCCATCCCAGACCATTCGCCATCATAGTGACTACATCTCGTGTTCCATAAGAGCAGTTTGCCGCTATGATACTACGCTGATTCCTATACCACAAGAGGAGTCTATTTTCAGTGTAAGCGAACAGGAAAACACAAGATATGAGATATTTCCTTATGCGTCCTGGACTCCTGCTTCCGCAGGAGTGGCAGTATCATGTCGTTCTGAGGGGGCACT
>JAXHUK010000132.1:0-13228 GCA_034189725.1 Chloroflexota bacterium
GGTGATATGCGGCCAAAATTGAGACAAATACAGGCTTCACTGGGTACATGGCAAGGGAGATCGGTGATAATACTTCAGGACCCTCTAGGTGTAGGCGAGAGCGGTTTGGCAATACCCAGAAGTATTGCTCCCATATTGGAGCTATGTGACGGTACTCGAGACATTTCCGCTTTAAAAATTGCCCTGGAGTTGAGAACAGGATTAACAATACCTCAGGAATATATAGAAAACATGATCGCAGGATTCGATGAGGCGTTTTTGCTGGAGAACGAACGTTTTGCTCAGGCATATCAAGAAATGGTAACAAAGTTCAGATCGGCTCATTGCCGTCCTCCGATTTTAGCAGGCAGGGTGTATCCAGAGGACCCGAAGTGGCTGGAATTCACCATCAGAGAGTACCTCGACGCGGCTCTTTCAGAGGAAAAAGCAACATCTGAGATTGAGCACATACGTGGAGTTGTGAGCCCTCATATTGACTACAAACGCGGTGGTGCAATCTATGCACAGGTGTGGCAGCGAGCAGCAGCAGCAGTACAGTTAGCTGATTTAGCTATCATTCTGGGCACTAATCACTTCGCTTGCCAGAAATTGTTTACCCTGACCCGTCAGCATTACTCCTCACCTTGGGGGATATTAAACACAGCAAATGATGTTGTGGATAGACTGGTTACGGTGCTGGGGGAAGACGAAGTGTTTGCCGAGGAAATCCACCATTCCACCGAGCATTCTGTGGAGATGGCTGCGATATGGCTACATTATTTCGCAAGAAACAGAAACCTTGAGATTCTACCGGTTCTCTGTGGCTCATTTCAGAAATTCGTTGACGGTGCTACTACTCCGATAGAAGATGAAGAAATCGCTCTCTTCGTGGACGAGGTGAATAAAGCCACGAATAATCGTCGTACTATCATTATCGCTGCTGGTGACCTTGCTCATGTGGGGCCTGCTTTTGGCGATCACTATCCTGTATGTATGCCGGAGAAAGCGAATCTCCTAGCAGCAGATAGCACCCTGATAGCAGCTATAGCCAATGGAGATGCCGAGAACATGTACTTGCAGATTAAGAATGAAGGTGACAGCAGGAGAATTTGTGGTCTGCCGCCCATATATCTGGCGTTGAGACTACTGGGAGAGACTAAAGGGGAGCTTACCGGATATGATCAGTGTCCGGCGGACCATTCGGGAACCTCATTTGTATCAATCTGTGGCATGGTGCTCAGCTAGCTTCCTGATTACAACTGCTGCCATTCTCTGGAGGGGTAGTGCGGGTGGTTAGGCTTCGGCAAGCCATTTTTTAAGATAGTCGATAGCTTTTACCGGTGAGGGATCGGTCTCATAGAGAAGTGCCAGATAATAGCTAACCCAGTCTCCGAACAGAATGAGACTCATCATCTGACTCAGCGTTGTTTCGCCCAGGCCATCGATATCAGCACTGCTGATGTTTGCCTTTTGCAGCAGGTCAGAAGTGCTCTTGTATCTCACGAGTATGCGGGGATGCAGATGCTGGGAGCGGAGAAATATTACGAAAATCCGTTGCGCCAGATCAGGGGGAAATTCGTAGCCGACAACTGCGTTATGGTTTAGCTCGGGAAATACTTCGTAAAATGCCCACGCTTTGCTATTCTCATTTATCTGAGTTTTCCAGCGTTTAGCCACAGGTGAAAGGAATTCTGACGCGTAGATCGTTACTATTTTGCCGTACAGCTTTAACGCCAGTTGTTTGGCGGGATTGAGTGATGTAGGGCAAGTGTCGGCAAGTGTGGTTTGCAGGTTATCAAGCACCTTCACCATGTCCTCAATCTCTGCTGATTTGTCATCTACAATGCCGAGCTTTTGACAGATGCCCAGCAAAGGGAACAGGCTGTATGCCAGGGCGGCTCGTGGTGGTGCTGCATAGTTGATGATAAATACCGGGATATTGTTTTGTTCGGCAATAGTCTTGAGCTTGCCACCGGTAGTCAAGACGATTTTTTTGGCTGGTGTTGCCAGTGCCTGGGTAAACGAAGAAAGGGTCTCTTCAGTCATCCCCGAGTAGCTTGAGGCAATCACAAGGGTGTTAGCATCAACTGTGGCAGGTAAGTTGTAGTCACGACTGGTCGAGATAAGCACCTTGCTTTCTGAAATCAGGCTACCGAGCAGGTCACCCCCGATAGCGGAGCCACCCATACCCAGGATGATGACCTTGTCTACGCTGGAATAATGGGATGGTAGTTCGAAGTCTAAAGCCTGGTGCCAGGCCTTGAGGCATTGCTGAGGCAGCTCACGAATGCGTTCCCGCATCTCTGCAGGATCGAGGCTCTTAGGAACCTCTGGAGCATCCAAGTCTCTCATAGCCTAAATCCCAGCTAACTTTTTTCCTGCTGCGAGCAACCGTTCTACATGTGCCAAGGAGTCGCTTTCAGCATATATACGTAGCAGTGGTTCTGTACCTGAAAGGCGGATAAGCAGCCAGCTGCCGTCGCTGAGCCGGTAGCGGAAGCCATCAAATGTGTCTATGCTAGTAACAGCAGCAGTATCTATCTGGCCTGGCTTAAACTGGCTCAAGTGCTGTGATATCTCATCCTGTTTTTCCGTGTATTCTTCCTTGTGAAAGTGGAAATCCTTGCGATCGTAGTGGTGAACTCCGACCTTATCGTAGAGATACTCTATTAGCTCTGAGGGTTTTTTCTTCAGTCTGACCATGAAATCGAGTATGTAGAGCGCGGCAAGCATGCCATCGCGCTCCGGGATATGCCCTCGAAAGCCGAATCCGCCACTCTCTTCGCCACCGATAAGGGCATTCTCAGCCATCATCTTGGGGCCGATATATTTGAAACCAACTGGTGTTTCAAATACTGGCACCGAGAAAATCTCGCCCAGACGGAATATCATATCGGAGGTGGTTATCGATTTGACCAGAGCTCCTCGTTCCCCTCGTACCTCCAGGAGATAAAGAGCCAGAAGTGCAAATACCTGAAGCTGTGTGACAAATTTGCCGTTCTCATCTAAAATTCCGATGCGGTCAGCGTCTCCATCCGTTGCTAATCCGATATCGATATTGCTATCCTTAATCATCCCTGAGAGCCGGGTGAGATTTTGTGAGATAGGTTCAGGTTGTATACCTGGAAATAGGGGATTGCGCTCGTCATTTATCTCAATGACCTCAGTGGTTCCACCAGTGAGAAGCTGTTTAAAGTAACCGGCTCCACTGCCATACATAGAGTCAATTGCAATTACGAGCCCTGCCTGTCGTATCCGTTCGATATCGACCAATTTTGCTATGTGGCTGAGATAAACCGGTGCAGGATCGTAATGCTCGATTAGCCCCTGGCTCAGTCCATCTTCCAGAGGGAGTCGCTTGACCTCTTCATTACTTATGACCTGTGCAATGTTGCTCTCAAGCTCTGCCGTTACTTCCGGTGAAGCACTACCGGCATACTCTGGTTTGTATTTGAATCCACTCCAAATGGCAGGGTTGTGACTGGCAGTGATAATAACGGCTCCAGCGGCTTTTTTTGCAACGATGGCATAGCTAATCACAGGCGTCGGTGCCGGTGCAGGATTCAAATAGACTTTGATTCCATTGGCAGCAACCACCTCAGCCACAGCAGCGGCGAAATCCTCTGAAGCGAATCTGGTATCATAGCCAACCACTAAACCCTGAGCCGCGATACCGCGGTTGTGCAGGTAATTAGCTACACCCTGAGCGCAGATCCGGACGTTCTCAAATGTGTAATCTTCCCCGATTACACCACGCCAGCCGTCTGTGCCAAATTTAATCGTTTTTTTCATAGTACAATTACTAAAATGAAATGGCGTTATTCCCGATTGCACTGCCAGGCTGGATTCTGATGCCATGCTCCAACTTGTTACAGTTACCGATAATGACGTCGTCGCTAATGATCGAACCGTCGACTATCCAGGTGTTGTTACCGATAAAAGAGTTATTTCCTACAACGCTATTCCTGACCATCACATCGTTGCCCAGGTTCACGTTTTGCCAGAGAACAGCTTCATCAATGGTGCTACCCTGTCTGATAGTACATCGGTTTCCCAGGACAACAGGCCCTGAAATTCGTACATTCTGTTCAATTGTGCAGTCTTTACCGATAACTACTGGCCCGACAATCTTGGCCGTCTGATGTATGTTACAACCTTCTTCTACCCAGACATCGTCTGCTATTGATTTGCCCGTGAATCGAGCGATAGCTTTTCCCATGAGGATATCATGATGTAGTGTTAAGTAGTCTTCAGGGTTGCCAATATCGATCCAGTACGAGTTGGAACGATACCCCAGAAATGGAATTTCCTGTTCCACCAAATCGGGAAAGAGCCCCCGTTCTAACATGCAATGGGTTCTGGCGGGGACGAGATGAAGCAATTCAGGTTCGAGTATGTAGGTGCCAGCATTAATGAGGTTGGTGGTCACGTTCTCCCAACTGGGTTTCTCGATAAATTGGAGGACTCTTCCCTCCGAGTCAGTTTCGACCACTCCATATTTTGTGGGGTCTTCCACTGCAGTGAGGGCAATGGTAGCTTTGGCTTTATGTTCTTGATGGAACGCTATCATGTCAGTAAGATTGATGTCGGTAAATATATCCCCATTGAATACAACAAAGGTATCGTCAAGAAATTGTTCTGCATTCTTTAATGCACCACCAGTACCCAGTGGTATCTGCTCAAAGGTATAGGTTAACCGAACACCGAAGTTTTCACCGTCTCCGAAATGATTTCGGATAATGTCAGGAAGGTAGCAGATAGCGAGAACGATCTCGTCGATATGATGCCTTTTAATGTTGTCCAGCATATGCTCAATGAATGGTTTGTTGGCAACAGGAACCATAGGTTTTGGCATATTATACGTTAGGGGACGCAAACGCAAACCTTCCCCCCCAACAAGGATTATTGCTTTCACTCTTGCTCCTCGTTTAGATTAAGCTAGGCCAGCCTCTTCCCGTAGCTTTGCTGCTTTATCCGTATGCTCCCAGGGAAGATCAATGTCACTGCGACCGAAGTGTCCATAGGCAGCAGTTTGTTTATAGATGGGATGCCTGAGATTGAGGGACTCGATGATTGCACCGGGACGAAGGTCAAAGTGCTTATTGATCAGTTCGAGGATAATGCTTTCCTCGACCTTGGCGGTACCAAAAGACTCGATGGCGATAGAGATGGGATGAGCTATGCCAATAGCATACGAAAGCTGTAGTTCCAGGCGATCAGCAAGGCCTGCTGCGACGATGTTCTTGGCAACATAGCGGGCAGCATAGGCCGCGGAACGGTCTACCTTCGTTGGATCTTTCCCTGAGAATGCGCCACCACCATGTCTGGCTACTCCTCCGTAGGTATCGACCAACAGCTTTCGCCCCGTAAGTCCGGTATCTCCCATTGGTCCACCAATGACAAATCTTCCGGTCGCGTTGACGTAGTATTTCGTATGTTTATCTAAAAGATGGGTAGGAATGACTTCTCGGATTACCAGTTCCTGGATATCACGGTGTATCACATCATTACTGGTTGCCTCATCATGCTGGGCACCGATGACTATTGCCTCGATCCTCTTGGGAATCCCATAGCTGTACTCAACTGTTACCTGGGATTTACCGTCTGGGCGTAAATAGGGGAGAGTACCATCCTTTCTCAGCTTAGCCAGACGATGACATATCTTGTGAGCCAGAGAAATCGGGAGCGGCATCAGTTCAGTGGTTTCGTTACACGCGAAACCCATCATCATGCCCTGATCGCCAGCACCCAGGGTCTCCTTCTCATTCGAATTGTTTCCCCTGTCCCTTGTCTCCATCGAGTGTTCAACGCCCATTGCGATATCTGGCGATTGCTCTTTTATGGTCACGATGACACCGCAGGTTTCGTTGTCGAAACCATACTTAGCGCGAGTATATCCTATATCGCGGACGGTATCTCTGACAATCTGGGGTATCTCAACGTAGCAATCAGTGGTAATTTCTCCGGCTACGATTACCAACCCGGTAGTAGCCATAGTCTCGCAGGCTACTCTTGCCATTGGATCCTTGGTTAAGATCGAATCCAGAACAGCATCTGAAATCAGATCGCATAGTTTATCTGGGTGCCCCTCTGTAACCGATTCCGAGGTCACCAGCATTGAAGGTGATTTCATAAAAGTGTTGCCCATTAGCTCCTCCTTCTTAAGTTCCTAATTCCCAACTCTCGAGGTAATGTTTCTGCTCAGGTGTGAGGGTATCGATAGTAATCCCCATAGCTTGGAGTTTGATCCTGCCAACTTCGCTATCCAGTTCGTCAGGGACAGGGTAGACCTTGGGTGAAAGGTCCTTGCCTCGTTTAACCATATATTCAGCACATAGAGCCTGGTTAGCGAAGCTCATGTCCATAACACTGGCAGGATGTCCCTCGGCAGCGGCCAGGTTGATTAGCCTGCCTTCGCCGAGGAGAAATATATTCTTCCCATCGGGGAGTGTATATTGATCCACGAACTCTCGTATCTGTTTCTTGGCCACAGCCAGTTGTTCCAGGGCGGGGATATTTATCTCAGCATTGAAATGACCGCTATTGGCCATTATTGCCCCATCTTTCATAGCCACCATGTGTTCCTTGTTAAGAACGTTCAAATCTCCGGTCAGTGTGATAAAAATGTCACCTATCCTGGCCGCTTCACTTAGAGGCATGACTTGATAGCCATCCATTACTGCTTCCAACGCGCGAATGGGTTCGACTTCGCATACTATGATATGGGAACCAAGCCCCTTTGCTCGTAATGCGACCCCTCGACCGCACCAACCATAGCCGCAGACCACTACTTTCTTACCTGCCCAGAGGATATTGGTCGCTCTGGTGATGCCGTCGATAGTGCTTTGCCCTGTACCATAGCGATTATCAAAAAAGTGTTTTGTCTGGGCATCGTTTACAGCAATAATTGGATACTTGAGCTTCCCCTCATTTTGGAGACTCCTCAGTCTGATTACTCCAGTTGTCGTCTCCTCCGTTCCACCCGTTATGTTATCGAGTAGGTCCCCGCGTTCCTTGTGAATCGACGCAACGAGGTCAGCACCATCATCCATCGTAATATGCGGTTTGTGATCGAGTGCCGCGTTAATATGGTTATAGTAGGTTTCGTTATCTTCGCCCTTAATGGCAAAGACAGGAATTCCATGCTCGATCACCAAACAGGCAGCCGTATCGTCCTGGGTTGACAGGGGATTGGATGCACAAATGGCAAGATCTGCCCCACCTGCCTTGAGGGTTAGAGCCAGGTTTGCTGTCTCAGTTGTAACATGTAAACACGCTGCAATACGAATCCCCTTCAATGGCTTTTCTTGCGAAAACCTCTCTGCAATCATTCTAAGCACGGGCATTTCGCGGGCTGCCCACTGGATGCGGAGGCTTCCTGCTGAGGCCAGAGAAGGGTCTTTGATATCGCTTGCTACTTTTCCGCTCAAGTTAATACTCCTTTTATTTTGCTGATAACACCCTTTGTGTTTGAGCTAAACTGCTTCCAAACCAGGTCAGGTATGTTTAAAACACCCATCAAGATCGGGTTCTGATGGCAATCACTACCCCCGGTCATAATCAGGCTATGTTTTTTGGCAAATTCAATGTAGTGTTCTGTAGTCTTGGTGTTATTTCGAGAGTGCCAGCACTCGACACCATCTATACAATCCAGTATATATTCTTCGATAATCCTTGTCTGCCTGTCTAAATCGTGCGATAGGCTTACCAGTGATGTACCGTGAGGGTCATTTGGATGGGCAAGAACCAGTTTGCCCCCCGCATGTCCGATTAACTTCGCTGCCTCCTCAAGAAAGAGGGGATATTTTGGAACGTCACACTTCACGAGGTATTTTTCGAATGCTTCCTGAGTGTCTCTAACAATCTGCTTTTGTATCAAGTAGTTCGCTATGTGAGGCCGACCGAATACCCCATCGACATTTCGCTGTATAGTTCTCATGTCGTGCTCTGTAAACCTGGGTATGCCTTCCTTATCGAACTCAGCATTCAGATTCTCCATGATCTGACGTGCCCGTACTTCCCTGTGTTCTTTTACCGAAAGGAGCTTGGAATTCAACTCTCGGTCTTTACTATCGAATCCGTATCCCAGGAAATCCAGAGAAATCGTCCTGATACCAGTTTCCGGACTTTGATACTCTAAGGTGACATTCAATTCCACCCCGGTTACATATGCCATTCCATATTCCAGGGCGAGTTCGATTGCCTGTTCCTGGCAATCTATAGAATCATGGTCGGTTATCGATATGAACTCGATATTTCTATTATTAGCCTCCTCAAAGACGTCTTCAAGCGGCAGTTTACCGTCGGAACCTGTCTTAGTATGAATGTGCAGGTCGGTTTTCATGGTCATCTGCAAAGGCTGTGATATTGTAGCAAGGTGAAGTTTGCATAACTGCTATCGTGGGTACGTTGCCATTTCAATTGAGCAATGCCTCAGTGTTATTTCTTCACCATCCCGATTATATACCAATCCTCTGGCATATCGTACTGAGTATCTACTATCAGGTGAATGATGTCAAGATTGGGGTGCAACCGCTTGAGATCGTCAAGGTCAACGTTTTCGAACTTCTTCTCGTTGTTGATATAAGCCTGCTCTGTCAGCGCGTTCGACTCGTAATTCTCCTTGGTTCGCCTGAGAATCCGTGCAATAGAAACCTCACGTGGACAACTGGTTTGCATGACAATAAACGTGCGATTATATTTGGCTGCGATTTCAGCAGCACGCGTGCGTAGCGATTGTGTAACGAATGTGGCGTCTATTATTGTGCCATTGCCCTTGGCCAAACTCTCATCCGCTTGCCTGAAGGTCTCATCGTAGACCGCCACTCTTTTATCCATATTCGAGGCGACCTTTTCATCGAATATGTCCTCGTTCTTCAATACTTCTTTCCTGACCAGGTCGCTTCGCACGATAGGGTAGCCCTTTATTTTGGAAACCTCCTCGCTGGTCTCGGTCTTCCAGGAACCGGGAAGGCCACAGGTGATGAGTAAGACATCAGGGGATAGTTCAGCATCTATAAACTGGGCAAATGGCTCTCTCATGTTCAAGCCTTTCAGACCTAAAGATTTGTCTGCTCTTTTGTTGTATAGGACTCTGCTAGCTCGAAGTACTTCCTGGCGACGATTAACGTCTGCATTTTATCGTTATCAGAGATGTGAGGATCGTCTAACTTGAAGCCCTCCACTTTTCCTCGGACGTAGGCTCGATAGCACTTGTAAAAATCGAGTAACAAAGGTAATTCACTGTCCCCAGAGGCTTTCACGTATGAACTCACAAAATGTTTCGATAGGTCACTACGACCGTGAAAATCAAGGTCCATGGCTAAAAAGGCGACCTCGCTGGCGACATCGATATATCTGAAACGGTCGTTGAACTCAATACAATCGTAAATACAGATGTCCTCACTGAAGCAGATGTGTGCCGCATGAAGGTCTCCGTGACAATCTTTAATTTTACCTGTTTTCACCCTTTCAGAGAAGAGCAGGCTGTTTTTCTCAAGAAATGGATAGGTGAAGTCTTTGATCCGTTGAAATTGATCACGATTTAACGTTTTATTGACATAACTTTCTGTCTGAACGAAGTTCTCCTCGGCATTCTGGGTCACAGACTCTATATCGCCGATGCGGGCCAATTGCTCGCTGAGTACTGCTTTACGGTGGAAATCGGCCAATTTCTCAGCGACTCTGTCCAGCATCTCCCGGGTTACCTGATTGTTCCGGAGTAGAACATCCATCATCCTTTCATAGGGGAGGGGACGCATTTTCACGGCATATTCAATCACTTCTCCTTTGCCCTCGACCGAGAAACCAGCCTCGTTCTGGATTATCGGCACGACATCCAGGTAGGTGTCAGGGCAGAGGCGCCTGTTCAACGCCACTTCCTGTTGGCAGTAAAAGCGTCGTTTATCCAGGGTTGTGAAATCAAGGAAGCCGAAATCCACTGGCTTCTTTATCTTGTAGACATAATCCCCAGCGATGAAGACGGCGGATATCTGGGTCTGAATCAACTCGACTTCTTTGGGATTATGTGGATATACATCTGGGATGGATAGCGCCTCTATCAGCGCTGATAGTTCTGACATCTTATATCATACTTCAAGCATTCAGCAGTCAGGGGTCAGTGAAACCTGAAAGCTACTATATATCTAAATGGATATGCTGCCCCTGATCTCCGAGGGCTAGAAGTTTACGTATTATTTATCTGACTGTGGGTTTGCCTTCTGAGCCTTTCTGCTCTCTTCCAGTTTCTTCCGTTTTTTTCGATGCTTGAGTTGAGCTACTCGCTTTGCTTTATTCAAGTTTCCTCCAATTAGTTATTGTTGTGATACATCTCCCGGTAGTTCCCGGAGACTGCTCGCGTCATTTTTAAAGCCTTTTCCGCTGTTTCTATTGTGACTGTTCCGAGGCCACAAGACGGGGTGATCAAACACTGGGACTGTAGTCTGTCCTGGTCGATGCCTTTACTACCGAGCGCCCCCATCGTTTTCTCCAGACGCTCCATCAGCGTAGATTCACTTTCATTCAAGAGAGCTTGCTCCTCGTTGGGGACGATTCCCCAGGCAATGATTCCTCCGCGAGCGATAAAGCTATTCACTTCGGCAGGGTAGAGGCCTAATGCTTCCCCGTAGTTATAGGCGTCGAAGCTTAGAATATCGATCGAGGTCTTCAATAAAACCGACCAGTCGGTGTTGCCGCAACAGTGTATAGCCTTGAGTCCGCGTATACCTCCCAGGACCTCTTCCAAAAGAGTGACCACTTGCTCGCCGGGTAATGAAACAAACGCTGAACCCAATGAAGATAAGTATGGTTCATCGATAAACATGATAGTGTTTGGGGAAACGTTTCTCAGCGCGTTCTCCTGCCACATTGCCTTCAGTCTGAGATGTTTGGCCAGGGCATCTGCAAGAACGTCATCGTAGAGCAGCGGGCGCCGGTTCTGGTCGGTGACGGTCAATCCGAAGCTTATCGGTCCTGTGACATGCCCTTTAACTGTAGTATGTTCTCCTCTCTGCTGCTCGAGAAAGGTATACAGGCCTTCCGCATAGTCACGACCTATCGCGCTGTGGTCTGTTCTGCCTTCCAGATACGCAGAATAGAGCTGCTCTAAGGGCTTGTTCAAGTCCTGAGTGCGATCAATCCAGATACGCTCCTCTTCCACTACCACGCCGGGTAAACCTTCGCTGAACTGCGCGTACATGTTTTCCCGGAAAGACCTTTTGGGCAGTTGAGGCCAAACGGGGATCTCCGGGAGATATGTCAGTAGTAACGAGCACGCTTCATGAGGATTACTGTGGGGCATGGCACCGATTGCGGTAGCGAGACCGTTTAGCTTGAAGCCATTGTTGCTCATTCCAGATATTTTCCTACCAAAAGGGCTAGCTCCTCCTTCTTCGCAGGGGGGATCAGTTCGCTTGCTGTAATGATAGCATCTTTGAGTGCGGTTGCGCAACTACAATCCCTGTGCCGCGGTAGTTGTGTGCTCGCTATTTTGATGATCTCTTTTGCTGTCTCCACATTCTGCCTCAGGTTTGCGATAACCATATCTATGGTAACCGACTCATGTACTTCATGCCAGCAATCGTAGTCGGTGACACAGGCAATGGTGGCATAGCACATCTCGGCCTCCCGCGCCAGTTTGGCTTCGGGGAGAGCGGTCATCCCGATGACACTTGCCCCCCAGGAGCGATAGAGATTGGATTCCGCCCTGGTGGAGAATAATGGCCCCTCCATCGCAAGGTAGGTGCCACTGTGGTGCACTTTGATGTTCCTGTCGGCCACCTGGTTACATGCGGTCCGGTACAGTAGTTGACTCAGTAGAGCGCAAAATGGATCGGCGAATGTGCAGTGAACTACGATGCCCTCCCCGAAAAAGGTGTTCACCCTGCTGCGGGTGCGGTCTATGATCTGGTCGGGTATAACGATGTCCAGCGGTCGCACTTCCTCTTTCAGACTGCCCACAGCGCTTGCCGAAATTACCCATTCCACTCCCAGTGACTTCAATGCCCAGATATTGGCACGCACCGGTATCTCGGTGGGCATAATGCGATGTCCCCGTCCATGCCGGGGAAGAAATGCGATCGGTGTCCCCCCGAGCTTTCCCACAACGATACTGTCACTGGGATCGCCGAAGGGCGTTTTTACATTCACCTCTTCGATGTCACTGAGCCCCTCTATCTCGTAGAGCCCGCTGCCGCCAATTACTCCGAGCTTTGCTTCTGGCATTTGTTGTTCTCCTATCTACAATATCAGATACTACATAAAAAGTTCTACAGACTTTATAAACTACGCCAAGGTATTTCGCTTTACCCGCTGAATCGAAGGATAGCTCCATACCAGGCACAAGAGAAAAACACTACGAAAAGAATACTAGTTGAGTATAAGGTTGTCAACGATGATGAGACTGGCTGGGATAGACAGTTGTATCATACACCAAATCCAGTAGTCAGCCGCTCCACGTAGGGCTCCCTGAACACGCCGTTCTCGGTGATTATGGCGGATACGTACTTATGGGGCGTGACGTCGAATGAAGGATTGGCTACCTGTACCCCTTCAGGGGCTATTCTGATCCCCTGGATGTGGGTGACCTCATCGGGGCTTCGTTCCTCGATGGGGATATCCTCCCCTGATGACAGCGAGACGTCGACGGTGCTCAGAGGTGCTGCGACGTAGAATGGGATAGCATTCTCTTTAGCCAGTACGGAGAGTGTATAGGTGCCGATCTTGTTGGCCACATCGCCGTTGGCCGCTATGCGGTCAGCGCCCACGATAACACAGTCGATCTCGCCCCTGCTCATGAAATAGCCCGCCATACTGTCGGTGATCAGGGTTACCGGTATGTTCTCCCTGATCAACTCCCACGTGGTGAGCCGTGCACCCTGAAGCAGCGGACGGGTCTCATCGGCGAATACCTTCACACTCTTGCCCTGCTCTTTGGCCATCTTGATTATCCCCAGGGCGGTTCCGTATCCTGCCGTGGCCAGAGAGCCTGCGTTGCAGTGGGTCAGTATAGTGAACCCGTCCTGGATCAGCACTGCCCCGAACTCGCTGAGGCGGCGATTGGCCTCGTCGTTTTCGGCCTCGATGCGCCGCGCTTCGGCAAGGAGGCCGGCTTTTATCTGTACGACATTTCCCCCAAGTTGGGCAACTCGATTCATCCTTTCCAGCGCCCAGAAGAGGTTGACGGCGGTGGGGCGTGATGACGCCAGAGCCTGGCTGACAGGCTGCAGTTTTGCCAGGAAATCATCCCTGG
>JAXHUK010000133.1:0-13468 GCA_034189725.1 Chloroflexota bacterium
GACTGGGAGGCATCGTGGAGCTGCATTACGTTGCGGGCGAAGCGGTAGCCCTCCCTGGTCTGGAAGTTGCGCGGGAACACCACCCCCTTGTCGTAGAGGTCGTTCAGCTCCCTGCTTATGTAAAATGGGAGAATTGCAGCAATATCAATGAGACCATAGAAACTAAATACAAAGCTTAATTTTTTGTCAGCAACAAATAGACGCAGCAGGTACTCAACTGTGAATATAGCAACGGTGACTATCTCTATTATACGGAGAATGCCTGTTGTCTTATCGCTCAGGTCTGGAAGCGTCTCAATTGAAAATGACAAGAGTGACAAAACTATTACAAACTGTATGAAGAAATCGAATACCTTGCCCGCCATTGTGTCATCTTCTTCAATAATGCTCTTGAGTTTCATGAATATTTTATCCATCAGCGTTGCAAAACTGGCCATTCTAGGTAGCTACTTATTTAGTATGCAGAAAATTTTCTGAAAATTCTTTAATCATAAAATTAATTCTAAATATTCCAATATATCCTAGTTTTCACAAACCTATCGCACCCGATTCATCCTACCCAATAACCCTATAAAAGTCAACGAGATGTCATCTTCCTCCCACAAGAAACTTTTCCTAAAAAGAGGCTCTCCGGGAACTTTACCGCCTTCGCTTGCGTCTTTATCTTTAGAATGGTATAAAATCAGGTGTCAAAGGAGGAGTCATGAAATCAAAGACATCTATAGGCATGATCCTGGTGCTTGTCCTGGCACTTTTCGTGTCGGTCATGCCCGGGTGCAATCCACCCGTAGCAGAAGCCTCAAGCTACGTAGCGGTAGTACCCAGGGTGCTCCACGCTGGTGGCCAGGAGGCGGTTTCCCTCACCCTGTTCGACGGGAATAACCTGGCCTCGGGAACAGTCGAGGTAGCCCTGCTCAAGGACGGCGATGAAGTCGTCCGTACGCAGAATACTATTAGCGGCAAAGGAACGATAGAGTTCAACGTCCCCGATATCGAGGAAGGCGAGTACGAGATCAGGGTTAAGGGAGCTGGGTTCGAGGATAAGGCAGACGTGAGAGTGGAGAGAAGCTTCCTTATCTTTGTGCAAACCGATAAACCGATCTATAAACCCGGTCAAACGATACACATACGAGCGATCACTCTGGACTCCGACCTCAGACCGTTAAGCGAGGATGTCACCGTTGAGGTCCTCGATGCCAAGGGAATAAAGATATTTCGCAGCGAGGTCGATACCAACGACTATGGCATGGTGACCCTGGATTTGCCTGTATCCAGCGAACCCAATCTGGGAGTGTGGAAGATAAACGCCTCCTCCGAGAAGGGCGACACCCAGTTGGACGTGCGGGTCGAGGAATATGTGCTGCCCAAGTACGAGGTGTCTGTAGAGTTGCCCAAGGAATGGTTCCTGGTCGATGAACCTATCGAGGGTACAGTGAGTGCAGATTACAGCTTTGGTAAACCGGTAAAAGGCGAGCTTGAGATCAAGGCATCGCGATACGTCGGCGAGTGGGAAGAGTACGCCACATTTACCAGAGCAATCGATGGAGAGGTCGAGTTCGAGCTTCCCGCGGTGGGATACGTCGCCGGCGTCCCCGCAGCAGGAGGTCTGGGCAACGTCATGCTCGACGTAACCGTGCGTGAGAACGTCACCAACTACGAGGAGAGCACCAGCAGGCTGCTCACGGTATCCGAATCCCCGCTCAACATCCAGATAATTCCCGATAGCTCGGTGTTCAAGCCCACGTTGCCCCTGAGCTTCCTGATAATCACCGAAACCCCCGATAATCAACCGCTTGAGGAAACAGTGAGCATTACCGTTACCTATTATAACGATGAATTGGAGGAAGCGAGCAAGGAGGATATCGAAGTCGATACCGAGAATGGCAAGGCCCTCGTTGAGATAACCCCCCCTGAGAATAGCATAGCTCTCGTGATAGAGGCCTCCGCTGAAGGAGACCGGGCTTCCAAAGGACTGGAGGCCGGTTATTCGCCGTCGGGCAACTTCATTCATGTAGAGCAGATAAGCGAAGGCACCCCTGAAATAGGGGAGGCGATTATATTCAAGGTCTACTCCACTGAAGAAGCGGCCAACTTCTACTATGAGGTTGTCTCGCGCAACAAGGTTGTATTCACTGATTTCACCAAGAGCGACGAGATCTCACTGGTGACAACCCCGCAGATGACGCCATCTGCCAGGCTACTGGTGTACCAGATACTGCCCAACAGTGAGGTGGCAGCGGATTATATACCGTTCAACGTGGTGGCAGAATATCCCCACGATGTAACAGTCGAGTTCAGCGAGGAAGAAGCCAGGCCGGGAGAGGATGTTACTCTGAACATCCAAACCGAGGGCGAGGCGAAGGTTGGCATTACTGCCGTGGACAAATCGGTGTTCATCCTTGCCGAGAACAGATTAAACCTGCAGCAGGTCTTCGATGAGCTTGAGCGGCTTTATATGGAGCCGCAGGTGGAGCTTCACGAGTTCTCCATATATATGGGGGTAGAGACCAAGGGCGCTCAGGAGATTTTCGAAGACGCCGGAGTGGTAGTATTAAGCAACAACGAGATACCTGAAGGGAAAGAGTACGAATCCGAGATGGGGCTAGGATTTTGGGAGAGAGGAATAATGTTCCTGTCTGGAGGCATGGACGCGGCTGGCCCCATTCCCGAGGCTGCTCAAAAATCGAATGGAGCTCCTGAGGAGGTCGGACTTGCCGAGGTCGAGAGAGTAAGGCAATACTTCCCTGAAACCTGGCTCTGGGAGGAGGTAACTACCGACGCAAGCGGCAATGCATCGCTGGATGTCGAGGTGCCCGATACCATCACCACCTGGATGCTCAGCGCTGTGGCCCTGTCCAAAGAAAAGGGCTTGGGGATCGCTGAAGCCCAGCTCAGGGCGTTCCAGCCGTTCTTCCTCAAAGCCGATCTGCCCTACTCCGCGATACGGGGCGAGGAGTTCCCCGTTAGTGTGGCAGTGTACAACTACCTGGATCAATCCCAGAGCGTCCTGGTGCAAATAGAGGACGATGACTGGTTCGACCTGCTCGATGTCTCCGAGAAGACAGTGGAGATTGCAGCAAACGAAGTTGGTGGTGTAGATTTCATGATCAGGCCCACCAAACTCGGAATCAACAAGGTGCAGATCACTGCTCAGAGCGAGCAGTCCGCTGATGCCATGATCAAGACGCTCATCGTCGAGCCGGAGGGCGTTGCCAGAGAGGTTGTAGAGAACCTCGTCCTCTCCGCTGGAGACACTAAATTCGGCAATACCTCTGTACCTCCATTTATTGTTGACGGTTCAGGCAGAGCTTATGTTGCGGTGACCTCCAGCTACCTGACTCAGACTATCGAGGGGCTAGAGGGACTCATCCAGATGCCCTTTGGTTGCGGCGAGCAGAATATGATAGTGTTCGCCCCTGACGTGTACATCACTGACTATCTCACGGAGAGCGGTCAGCTCAAACCGGAGATAATGGCCAAGGCCGAGAAATTGATGATCACCGGCTATCAAAGGGAGCTTACTTATCGCCATCGTGACGGCAGCTTTTCCGCATTCGGTGAAGGCGACGAATCCGGCAGCCTCTTCCTCACCGCCTTTGTACTGAAGTCTTTCTCCCAGGCCAAGGACCTGATCTACATCGACGATAGTATCCTCGATGAGGCTGAGGAGTGGATCAGCGAGCATCAGAATGACGACGGTTCTTTTGACTCTGTTGGTTTTGTCCACCACAAAGAGATGATGGGTGGACTCGACGGTAAGAACGCCCTTACTGCCTACGTCGCTATAGCACTACTGGAGTCAGGAGAGACTACAGCTTCTGCTAAAGCGATCAGTTTCCTGGAGGGCGAGCTCGATAGAATAGAAGATGCCTATACTACAGCGATCGTAGCATATGCACTTGAGCTTGCCGGAAGCGGCAGCAGCGCCGAAGCCTACGCGAAGTTAATGGAGCTTGCTCAAGAGGACGAGAACGGTATGCACTGGGGCGATACCGATGAGATCGTGCCCCTCATTGAAGGAGAGGAAATTATGCGCCGGGGGCCCATAGGGCACAATAGAAGCACGTCAATCGAAGCTACCGGCTATGCCACGCTCGCCCTGATACAGCATGGCGATGCTTTCAATGCATCTCGGTCGGCGAAATGGCTCGTGTCGCAGCGGAATGCACTCGGCGGCTTCGGCTCTACACAGGATACGGTAGTTGCCTTACAGGCCCTCACCGGGTATGCCACTGACGCCAGGGCTGATGTGGACCTGACGATAGATATAGAGGCAGGCGGAGTAAATCAGGAACTCAGGATAACCCAGGATAACTTCGACGTCCTGCAAATACTGGATGTTGCCATAAACGAAGAGGTGGAGATAAGCGTTGCTGGTGACGGTGAAGCTGTAGCACAGATAGTAACAAGGTTCAATCTGCCCGACGTAGAACAGGGGGCGGAGGAAATCCTGAAGATAGACGTTGCCTATGATACCACCCAGGTCGAGGTAAACGATACTGTCGAGGTATCGGTAGAGCTTGAGTTCGCCCCACCCATAGATATGGAGGCAGGCATGGTAGTCCTCGACATCTCGGTTCCCACCGGATTTACCCCGGTTACGGAGTCCATAGTAGATGTAGTTGAAAATGATGAAAACATCAAGCGTTATGATGTCGCCGGTAGAAAGGTCATCTTCTACATCGAGAACATGCTGCCGGGAGACGTGGTGTCATTCAGCTTCGACGTGAAAGCGGAGTATCCGGTCAAAGCCAAAGGCGTTAGCTCCCAGGCGTACTCCTACTATAAGCCAGAGATCAAGGGGGAGACGCTGGGACAGGATATGGTTGTCTCGGATAACTAGTATACTGAAATAGAGGTTGCATCAACGTAATCCCTCATCGTTGGGGGCAGACCCTCGGGTCTGCCCCCTTTTTCTGAGCGAACCAGCGTGTTCACCCCAGCCCTTTATGGTTTAACTACATTCACCTTGACACTTAGACAATGCTATGTTTTAATCAATCCTATTGACAATACATAATTGATATAATAGTTATAGTCTGGAGGCGATATGCGAAGCGACGTGTCAAAAAAAGGCGTTGAGCGTGCCCCGCACCGGTCATTAATGCGCGCTCTGGGATTAACCTCAAAGGAGATCGAACAACCTCTCATCGGAGTAGTAAACAGCTTCAACGAGGTCATCCCTGGCCATATCCATCTTAAAGATATAGCACAGGCTGTAAAGGCCGGGGTGTACAGCGCCGGCGGCACACCACTGGAGTTCAATACCATCGGTGTCTGCGATGGTATTGCTATGGGGCACCTGGGGATGCGATACAGCCTGCCCAGCCGTGAGTTGATCGCAGATTCAGTAGAGATCATGGCGCAGGCTCATGCTTTTGACGCTCTCGTATTTATTCCTAACTGTGACAAGATTATTCCTGGCATGTTGATGGCTGCAGTACGAATCAATATCCCGTCTATCTTCGTCAGCGGCGGCCCAATGCTTGCCGGACGATTGGCCAATAATCGATATATAGATTTGAACAACGTATTCGAGGCGGTTGGAAAGGTCACCAAAGGTGAGATGAGCCAGTCAGAACTCGAAGAGCTTGAAGACATGTCGTGCCCTGGCTGCGGTAGTTGCTCAGGGATGTTCACTGCTAATACGATGAACTGCCTCACCGAAGCCCTCGGTATGGGTCTGTCGGGTAATGGCACCATACCGGCAGTCGATGCTCGCAGAATACGTCTGGCTAAGGAAGCGGGAAGGCAGGTTATGAAACTGCTGGAAGCAGACATTCGCCCCCGTGATGTCATCACGAAGGACTCTCTGTATAATGCATTCGCAGTAGACATGGCTCTGGGAGGCAGCACCAACTCTGTACTGCATCTCATGGCACTGGCATACGAAGCCGGGATCGACTTCCCACTGGAGACGATAAGCGAGGTGAGTCAACGCACACCGCATCTCTCGAAAATACGGCCTTCTGGTGATTATCATGTGGAAGATGTAGACATCGCCGGCGGGATAGCAGCAGTAATGAATGAGATTAGCGACAGGTTGAATCTAGGGGCAAAGACAGTTGCTGGCAAAACACTCGGAGAAGTGATTGCAAATGCTGGGGTTAAAGATAGCGCGGTGATACGACCTGTATCAAATCCGCACTCGGTCACAGGTGGGCTCAGTATCCTCTTCGGCAATCTGGCACCTCAGGGCTCTGTGGTCAAGAGCGCCGCAGTTATCCCCGAAATGATGGTACATACGGGGCCGGCACGGGTATACAATTCCGAAGACGAGGCCACGAGAGAAATCATGAAAGGCTCGGTAAAATCCGGAGATGTAGTCGTCATCAGATATGAAGGCCCCAGGGGTGGACCTGGAATGCCTGAGATGTTAACCCCTACCTCAATCATTTCCGGCATGGGCCTGGATAGGGAGGTTGCTCTCATCACCGATGGCCGCTTCTCCGGAGCTACCAGAGGTGCCGCTATAGGCCATATTTCACCAGAGGCAGCGGAGCGAGGCCCAATTGCTGCATTGAAAGACGGTGACCTGATAAAGATCGACATCACGAATAATAAGATAGATGTAGAGCTCAGTGACAGAGAGATCGCCCAACGGCTTTCTCAACTTCCAGAGTTCGAGCCAAAGATAAAGACAGGATATCTCAAACGCTATACGGAGAGGGTGACCTCGGCAGCAACTGGCGCAGTGTTCAGATAGGAGTTCATAATGAAGTTAAATGGCGCACAAATACTGTGCGAAAGCCTGATAAAGGAAGGCGTAGAGGTTATCTTCGGCTTCCCTGGGGGCGTATTATTGCCCTTTTATGACGTCTTATGGCAATATCCTCAGTTACGTCACATCCTGGTTCGACACGAGCAGGGCGCCGCTCACGCCGCCGACGGGTATGCCAGAGCTACGGGGAAGGTCGGCGTCTGCCTGGCCACATCTGGCCCGGGGGCTTCCAATCTGGTGACTGGGATCGCCAACGCTCATCTTGATTCCTCCCCTATTATTGCTATAACAGGCCAGGTAGCACGGCCATTTATCGGCAAGGATGCGTTCCAGGAGATAGATATAACCGGCATCACAGTGCCGATCACGAAACACAACTACCTTGTTCTCAAATCAGAGGATATGGCTACTGTGGTCAAGGAGGCTTTCCATATCGCCAGAACCGGACGACCGGGACCGGTGCTCCTCGATATACCTCGTGATGTGTTTGTCGAGGAAGCCACGTTTAACTACCCGGAAAAGATCGATATTCGTGGATATAAACCGACCCTTCGGGGGCACCCGCCCCAAATCAAGAAAGCAGCGAAACTCATTAACGAAGCCAAACGTCCGGTTATTATTGCTGGAAGAGGAGTAACGGTCTCGGGAGCATTTCAAGAGCTTCATGAACTCGCAGAAAACGCCCAGATTCCGGTAATCACTACACTATTAGGAATAAGTTGTTTCCCGGAGAATCATTTTCTCAGTCTGGGTATGCTGGGAATGCACGGTACCGCCTATGCTAACCTGGCGGTGGATAGCGCTGACCTCGTTATTGCAATCGGTATGCGATTCGATGACCGTGCAACTGGTAAAGTAAGTGGGTTTGCTCCACATGCTCAGGTTATCCATATCGACATTGATCCTGCAGAGATCGGAAAGAATGTAAAGGTAACAGTACCCATCGTCGGTGAAGTAAAAAATGTGCTGAGAGCGCTGAACAAGCAGATTGAAACCCGAACGCATGTGGATTGGATAGATCGCATTGAAGAATGGCGCAAAGAGCACCCATCACTCGCTATTCGTGAAACCGATGCACTCCTGCCGCAATACGTTATTAGTAAGATATGCGAAATCACCGGAGGAAACGCAATTATCGTGACCGGTGTCGGCCAAAATCAAATGTGGGCGGCACAGCACTTCTGCTATCAAAAGCATAATAGCCTGATTTCATCAGGCGGTTTAGGCACAATGGGATTCGAATTGCCCGCAGCCATTGGGGCTAAAGTAGGACAACCCAAGGAGATTGTCTGGGCTATTGCAGGAGACGGTGGTTTCCAGATGACACTTCAAGAACTGGCTACCGCAGTTCAGGATAATGTTGCAGTTAAGATAGCCATTTTAAATAACGGTTACCTGGGTATGGTGAGGCAATGGCAAGCACTGTTCCACGGTCGCCGCTACATGGCAACCCCACTGAGTGGTCCCGACTTTGTTAAGATCGCCGACGCCTATGGCATACCGGGAATCAGAGTGACCGATAAGGTGCAGGTCGTCGCCGCCATTGAGAAAGCCATCGAGCATGACGGACCCTTCCTCATTGATTTCATAGTCGAGCCAGAGGAAAACGTATACCCGATGGTGGCCCCGGGAGCCAGTCTCTCGCAAATCCTGGAAGCACCAGATGAGGACATCAAGGTCAAGGCAAAACCTCGAGAAATCAGCAGTATGTAATATACGCCTGGCCAACAATCTATGTAAGGCAGTATGAAATGACAAACCACACCCTAATAGCACTAGTTGAAAACAGACCCGGGGTTCTCAATCGGGTAGCAAGCTTGATACGCAGGCGTAATTTCAACATAGAGAGCATCGCCGTAGGTCATTCAGAGGTACCGGGAATTTCTCGAATGACCATAGTAGTTGATGGAGCTACAACAGCCGTCGAGCAGGTCAGGAAGCAGCTCGAAAAGCTGATTGAGGTAGTCAAGGTTACTGACATCACTCAAGGCAGCATCATCATCCGTGAGTTAGCGCTGATAAAAGTTCATACTACTGCTGCTACACGAAGCGAAATTATGCAGATAGTAGACATATTCCGGGCAAAAATAGTTGACGTCGCCTCAGATTCGCTGATTGTAGAAGTAACGGGTGATGAGGAGAAGATAGATTCATTGTACAACCTCCTCAGGAGATTCGGCATTAAGGAGTTAGCGCGCACCGGCAGAATAGCGCTTACGCGAGGAGGAAATGGCACAGATTAGGTCGAAGCTAAAAACTACTACTACACCATAATATGATAATTACTTGTTCTTACGACTGAGCAATGGTATAAAATAAAAAACGGAGGTAAAAGTGTATTACGACAAGGATGCGAATCTAGACCTGCTCAAGGATAAGACCATCGGCATAGTCGGCTTTGGCAGCCAGGGGCATGCACATGCTCTGAATCTGAAAGACAGTGGCTGTAACGTCATTGTAGCAGAGGCCAAAGGAAGCGAGCCATGGAATACCGCGGTGAAGGCAGGAATGACCGTTAAAACCGCTGCAGAGACAGCAAAGGAAGCAGATATTATAACGTTATTGGTGCCTGATAATCTTCACCCTATAGTCTATCGCAACGAACTTGAGAAGGAAATGAAGTCAGGCAAGATGTTGATGTTCGCTCACGGATTTAACATACATTATAGCCAGATCGTTCCCCCGGCCAGTGTTGATGTCACGATGATAGCACCGAAATGCCCCGGGCACATGCTGCGCCAAACCTATACCGAGGGTTCTGGACCTCCGGCCCTTGTTGCTGTTTATCAAGATGCATCGGGCAAGGCTAAGGATATCGCACTCGCGTATGCGAAAGGTATCGGCTGCACTCGAGCTGGAGTTCTGGATACCACATTCTCTGAAGAAACCGAGACGGACCTTTTCGGTGAGCAGACCGTCTTGTGCGGTGGCATCGCCTGTCTCATGAAGACTGCGTTCGAAACTCTGGTCGAGGCTGGCTACCAGCCAGAGGTTGCCTACTTCGAGTGCATGCATGAGGTAAAACTTATCGTCGACCTGTTCTACCAGGGCGGTCTGAGCTACATGAACTACTCAGTGAGTGATACTGCCGAGTACGGCGGCTACGTTTCCGGGCCCCGTGTTATCACCAACGACACCAAGGCTGAGATGAAGAAGATATTGGGCGAGATCCAGGACGGCAGCTTCGCCACTCGCTGGATACTGGAGAATCAGGCGGGGCGTCCTTCTTTCAACATTCTGAGAAGGCAGGATGAAAACCACCTGATCGAGAGCGTGGGTAAGAAGCTCAGGGGTATGATGCCCTGGCTGAAGAAATAGTAACAGGAAATACTGGAAGAACACTCAGAGAGGTAGAAGAGTACTTTTCTTCACAAAGGCTGAGGGCGAATACGTCCTCAGCCTTTAATTCCTGGCCTGTTCTGGCGAGGAGGATATGATGGTAAAGCCAAAGATTAAATTCACCTACGAAGATTACCTGCAGCTTCCTGAGGATAAGCGATACGAGCTTATGGAAGGAGAGTTCTACATGGTACCTTCACCAGGATGGTCACATCAGACAGTTATTGTAAACATTTTCCTGGCATTGCATCATCACGTAAGCAACCTGAAGTTAGGGGAAGTTCGCTTTGCACCCCTGGATGTTGTCCTTTCCAACGAGGATGTTGTTCAACCCGACATCCTGTTTATCTCAAATGAACGCTCCGATATCATCACAGAGAAAAATGTTCGGGGAGCTCCCGACCTGGTGATTGAGATACTCTCTGCGAGCACGGCAGAAAGGGATAAAGGCTTAAAACGCAAGATCTACGCCAAATACGGTGTCAGGGAATACTGGATAGCCGACCCTGAAACCAACTCTATTGAAGTACTGACACCGGGTGAGAAAGGACTGGAAACAGTGCAGGTCTACAAAATGGGGGAAGCGCTCAGTTCACCATTGCTGGAGGGTCTTTCACTCAATACGGATGACATCTTTTAATTAAATAGTCTGGTGAATGATATGGAAAAAGTATTTATGTTCGATACCACGCTTCGTGACGGAGAGCAATCTGCCGGCGCTGCACTCAATATCGACGAGAAGCTGGAAATCGCCCGGCAACTGGAACGGCTGCGGGTCGACATCATCGAGGCTGGCTTCCCCATCGCCTCTCAAGGGGACATCGAGGCGGTGCACCGCATCGCGCAGGAGATACGCACATCCACAGTTTGTGCTCTGGCACACGCTAATCCCAAGGCAATCGATGCTGCCTGGGAGGCAATCAAGGATGCCCAGCATCCCAGAATCCATGTGTTTCTCTCAAGCTCCGAGGTTCATATTTCGCATCAGCTCAAGAAAACGAGAGAGGAAGTGCTGAGCCTCTCCAGAGATATGGTTGCCCGTGCTAAAGGGTACCTCGACGATGTCGAGTTCTCGCCTATGGATGCCACACGAGCCGATCCAGAGTTCCTCTACAAAATGATCGAGGGGGCGATCGATGCCGGGGCGACCACGATAAATATTCCCGACACTGTGGGCTATACTATACCAAGTGAGTTCGGCTCCCTGCTCGATAGAATATTCCAGAACGTGCCTAACATTCACAAGGCCGTGATCAGCGTACATTGCCACAATGACCTGGGGCTGGCGGTAGCCAATAGCCTGACTGCACTCGATCATGGTGTGCGGCAAATCGAGTGTACCGTTAACGGTATCGGTGAGCGGGCGGGTAATGCCTCCCTTGAAGAGATCGTCATGGCGCTGCGCACGCGTAAAGACATCCTCCCCTACACCACTGATATCGATACTACCCAGATCTACAAGGCAAGCCGGCTTGTGAGCGACATCACAGGGATGAGTGTGCAACCCAACAAAGCTATAGTAGGTGCTAATGCCTTCCGCCACGAATCTGGCATACATCAGGATGGTATCCTCAAGGAGAGAACTACCTATGAAATTATGGATCCCAAGGACGTTGGCCTCTCCGGTAGCGCGCTGACTCTGGGCAAGCTCAGCGGACGACATGCATTCAAGACCCGTATGGAAGAGCTGGGCTACACACTAACTGATGAAGAGCTCAGCCGTGCCTTCACCGCTTTCAAGGCACTGGCGGACAAGAAGAAGGAGATCAAAGACCGTGACCTGGAGGCAATCGTGGCTGAAGAACTACGTACTGTCTCCGAGATGTATCATCTTGAGCACGTTCAGGTCTCCTGCGGTGACCACAGCGTCCCTACGGCCTCGGTCAAACTTTCCGGCCCTGATGGCACCGTTATCGCCGACGCTGCTCTGGGGACAGGCCCTGTCGATGCTATCTACCAGGTCATCAACCGCCTTGTGGGAGTGCCCAACGAATTGATCGAGTTCAGCGTCAAATCGGTCACCGAAGGTATCGATGCCATAGGGGAAGTGACCATACGGATACGCAGCGGCAGCAAAACCTACACCGGGCGCGGTGCCTCGACCGACATCATGGTCGCCTCAGCTAAAGCCTACATGAACGCCCTCAACCGCCTCCTGTCAGCTATGGAGAAGGCGTAAAAGCTTCACTGAGCATTAATAGAGAGGTTGGAATCATCTAACCTACAAACCTGAACACATTTGATAACTTCAAAGAGAGAACTGACATGAGTGAAGAGCTTTCTGAGCTTCTATTCAATGCTCTAAACGAACAGGGATATCTCTTTCAGGAAGCGTGCGAACAGGAGCTGAAGAATAACGAGCGAACAACAGGTTGGGAAGTGAGAGCTTCCGAATACCCCGTTTCTTTACAAGACCAAGATACTAGAATTGATATAGTTCTACGCTCGAAAATCTCAAGTGAGCCCGAGCTCTATGCCTTGGTGGAATGCAAAAGGGCAGATCCATCATATGTCAGTTGGATATTTGGAGCATCTGGTCTACCTTCGGAAAATGCATGCTCAACACTCGGTATTGTATGCCGCGAAACTCGTTCCACAGGACTTCCTTCAATCAATCCCCTCCTTGAACCATTATCATTTAAGATGACCCTCGACAACGCTAAAAGCTGGCTGGAAGCAACTAAAAAATCTGGCGGGCGTATATCAACTCCCCCGAACAAGGAAAAACCTAGCGGGCGTACATCAACCCCCCAGAATATAGAGAATGCTTTTGGGCAGGCTCTTAGAGGCATTGGGGGCTTTGCACAAGAACAATGCGACCAAAGGCGAAAGAATCACATACCATTTGAGACTTATTTCATCCCCATCGTGATAACTACTGCCTCACTGTATGTAGCCGAGTATGAACTGACCGATATCGATTTATCCGATGGTAAAATTAGTAAAGATAAAGTATTCTTCGGCCCAAAGGGTCAACCTATCGAAAAAAAATGGGTGCTGGTAGAGTATAGTGCTGGAGAGAACATTGCTCCGAAGTCTATCCCAGAGTATTACCACAGCGTTGACCCCGCTGAATTACAAAAGTACAAAATCAGGTCTATTTTTGTAGTCAATTCAAAGAGTCTCGTGTCATTCTTCTCAAAGCTTCATCTCAATCAGAATCGGTAGGGTGGGTGAAACCCACCACTTCACCAGAATAGGTATCAGAAAGGTGGGTTTCACCCACCCTACAATGTTGATCTCGCGTGTCATCCTGACCACAGAGGATGAAAACAGGGATTCATTTCTGTCCTTGCGAGAAGTGTAGCGACGAAGCAATCCAGGTGGTAGGAGAAATAAGATTGCTTCGCTGCGCTGGCAATCTATCATGCCTATTGCCATCGGCACCACGAAGGATGAAAAACCTTG
>JAXHUK010000134.1:0-3755 GCA_034189725.1 Chloroflexota bacterium
TTTACTTCGCTGTTTGTCTATATCTCTATAGGGATAGCCTACTCCTGCTTTGAGGAACCGCAGACCCAGGGAATAATGCTCGAATCGTCGGAATACTCTGAAACCGAAACCTTGCTCATCAATAAAGGCAACGAAATAATCGAGAGCGCTGTCGACAGTTGCGTTTCCCAATTACGAAACAGGGCACTTTACATGACCATTGGCTCGTCGGCAATCCTGCTGGTAGTCATATTCTGGCGTATTAGACGTTCCAGCCAGGAAACGGAACAGCCATCCCCCCCGAATGGGGCAGATTCCACCTCGACAAACTGGAATCTATAGCGAGCGTTGGATAGTATTTCACTCTCTGGATTCGAGCGCCAGAGGCGGCACTTTACGAGCGACTTCAACGTTACTTGCTTTCATTCCAGTCGACAGTATATCGGGCACATTGGCTAGTTGATGTAATGCGGTATTAGGCATTGTATAGAACAAGTCACTCTTGCGCTTCAACAGTACATCATTTAACAGAACGAGATAGTCTCGAAGCAGCCTGGTTATGAGGAAATTGTTCCTCACTGTCTCCTTCCCTATCATTCCCATCTGTTCTGCCATGCGGGGATTCCGCAAGAGCCTGACGATTCTATCAGCAAACGTTTCTTTGTCATAGGGATCGACCAGGAAACCGTTTTCTCCGTCCGTTATCTGAAGTGGAATACCCCCCACATTTGTGCCAACTACGGGTTTTCCTTTCCAAAGCGCTTCGGTCACGGCGAGACAAAACCCCTCCTTTGTCGACTTTTGAACTATCACTGTCGAAGCGCGCTGGATAGCGTTCACCAGTATCTGGCTGCTGCCAACAACAAATATCACGTCACCGCTTTCCACGAGCTTCCTCGCTTTATGATACGTTCTCTTATACACAGCAGCTCCCTCAGGATCATCAGACGCTGAGTCGTAACAGTACACCAACCGGCAGTCGACGTTTTCCCGTACGCGCTTGAAAACCTCGAGCAATCCCTCAGGGTCTTTCCAGACATCCATCCTGGAGACCTGAGTTATCAGAGGTTTATCTGTCGGTATTTTGTACTTTCTCATATATTTTGCTACATCTTTCTGAGAAAGCTCCTTGTTTTTCAACGATAGGGGATCGATGGCCGGGCTGATGATCCTTTGCTGTACCGGAAGATCATTCTTTCTGTAGACCTCGCTCGATATTATATCGACGTCATACCTCAAAATGAAGGTCTTCAGGAACTCCCACAGCTCTTCGTGGGGATTCGACAGGTCTATATGGCATCTCCAGATCCAGGGCACCTTTTTCTTATGGAATCGGATAAGCGGCAGTGGCTGGGGGTCATGTACAATAACACAGTCAGCTTCCAGGTGGCTGCAGGCACAGAATGTTGCATTTGTCTGCAGATATAGTTGCTTTTTCAGGTCAGAGAGATTAAGCGAGCCGCCCTGAAGGGCATTATGGAATTTCTTGGTTACAGTAAAGAAGTCAGGTGTACCGTGAAGAACCCTCCAGTCGGCGTCAATCCCAATATCGTTCATCAACGGCACGAGAGAATTCAGTATTTCAGCAACACCACCACCTTGAAACGTGGAGTTGATGTGCTGTATGCGCATCCCCTGAAGTCCCCTCGCTTTTCTGTAAATATCACCTACGGTCTCATCACCAACGACAGGTCTATAATCATCCATACTCTTTATCACTCATTACCTCCTATAAAGTTGTACTAGGGTACCTAAACATTACCATACCCATCATTAGCTTTATATAGCTATTACAGTTGTTCATCACCAGAAAATCGTACTGAAACCACACCCCTACAAATGTGGTATGCCGCACGCACTGAATACAATCGAAAGGAAACCAGGAGGGGATAGCTTTACTGACATACTATGAGAAAAGACCTATCACGGGGCAACGATGGAGGAGGATAGCTACACACACTGCACTTTAAGCATGTTGGTTGTTCCGGCAACACCTACGGGGACACCGCCCGTGATCACTACCCGATCACCCTTTTTGGCCAGTCTCAGTTGTTGGGCCAGGTCGCTTCCCCTCTCGAAGAGGTCATCGATTTGTGAGCTCGATGACATTAGGTAGGGATAGACACCCCAGGCAAGAACAAGCCTGCGTCGTACTGATTCGTGAGGGGTCATAGCAACAATGGGTGCTTTAGGGCGGTACTTGCATACCCGCCACGCAGTGCTCCCCGACTCCGAGAATGCGAGGATCACTTGGGCACCTACTTGGTGAGCAGTATGGCATGCATCGTAGGCAATAGCATCGTCTGTCTGCGGCTCAAGATGATTCCCATTTTCAGCCATCATTCGCTCGTAGGGCAGAGCAGTCTCTGTCTCTTTAGCGATACGGGACATCATGGTTACTGCCTCAACAGGATACCTACCAATGGATGTCTCTGAGGATAGCATTATGGCATCGGAACCATCCCAGATAGCGTTGGCCACGTCAGCAACCTCAGCGCGTGTCGGACGAGACGCGTCCGTCATCGACTGCAGCATTTGTGTGGCTGTGATCACTGGTTTGCCATCGTGATTACACCGCCGGATGATCTCTTTTTGCACCAGAGGTACCCGTTCCAATGGTATCTCCACCCCCAGATCACCCCGTGCTACCATAACACCATCGCTTACTTTCAGAATAGTATCGAAATTGCGCACCGCCTCCTCACGTTCGATCTTGGCAATCAGCGCAGCACGCAATCCCCTGTTTGCCATGATTGTCTTGACCTGAGAAACATCGTCCGCCTGGCTAACGTATGATAGGGCAACGTACTCCACCTGATGTTCCACTGCGAACTCAATGTGCTGTCTCATGTCCTCGGTAATGAGAGGAGCAGACAGCTTGACGCCAGGAGCTGCAATACCCTTTCGTGGTCGCAAAACACAGTCAGCCATTACGGTGCACGCGATATCCGTATCTGTAGCGCTGCGTACTTTCAAATGGATAGCGCCATCATCCACAAGGATTTTAGAACCTGAGGCAACATCCTTAACGAGGTTAGGCATGTTCAGCGATACTTCATTCCGGTCACCGGGAACACTACGAGTGGTGAGTACAAAAAGAGCGCCCTTCTTTAAATCTACCTGCCCATCTTTCAGCAAACCCGTTCGGTAGCGAGGGCCTGGAAGGTCCACCAGAACTGCCACGGGTACACCCAGTTTGTCCGATACTGTGCGCACAGTATTTATATAGGAGGAGTGCTTCTCCTTATTACCATGTGAAAGGTTAATACGGGCAACGTTCATACCGGCACGTACCAGTTTCTCCACGATACGAGGTGAGCCGCTGGCTGTTCCTATTGTGCACACTATCTTTGTTTTACGATGCAAATCTTGTTCCATTTCGTCCCCATGTGAGCGATTTTCAGGCACTTTCATTCTCATAACACTGGGTACCTGTGGCCATTTAATTATTGTTATATTGATCCACGTAATTTCGTTATATTTGTTGTTCCGCAAAGGAGCGACTTTTAGTGAAGATAGGTAATTCTATGACAATGGTAGTTCCTTTGCCGGGTTCGCTTGTAGCATGTATATGACCATGGTGCTCTCGGACTATCCCATAGCAAATGCTGAGACCCAATCCCGTCCCTTTGCCCACATCTTTGGTGGTGAAAAATGGGTCGAATATTCGCTCCAGGTTATCCACTGAGATGCCAGGGCCATCATCGGTAAACATTATCTGAATTGTCTTATCGACAACCCGTGTTGTAACGGAGAGCTTTCCTCTACTGTTGGCT
>JAXHUK010000135.1:0-4580 GCA_034189725.1 Chloroflexota bacterium
GTAGGGAACAAAAACCTTGGTGCCGCTGATGACGAAGGTATCGCCGTCGGCCTTGGCAGTAGTGGCAATGCCGGGCTCATAGTAATTAACGCCGGGTTCATTCAACGCCAGGGTGATGATGAGCTCACCGTTGGCGATTTTAGGCAGTAGTTCACTTTTTTGCTCGTCGGTACCTGCGTTGAGGATGGGGAGAGCGCCGAGAACGACGGCGGTGAAGAAGGGGCTAATGAGAGCGGCTCGTCCCATCTCCTCGAGGAGGATAACGAGGTCAAGGAAGCTCTGGTCGGCGCCGCCGTATTTCTCAGGTATCGCGAGGCCTAACCATCCCACATCCACCATTTTGCGCCAGAGTTCCTGGGTATAGCCTTTCTCATCCTTCTCCATCTCGCGCAATACAGCCTTGGGGAATTCCTTTTCCAGGAAGTCACGAGCCGATTTTTTCAGCATTTCTTGCTCTTCGGTGAAACCTACATCCATTTGAGTCTCCTTTACTGCTATTTTTAATTCCAGTGTTCAGCGAAGGTCATTATGCTTTAGGCGGTGCCTTGGGCAATCCCAAAGCTACTCGGGCGATGATGTCCCTTTGGATTTCGTTAGCGCCACCGGCGAATCTTCCGGGGAATGACATGAGATAGGCACCTGCAAGCTGACCGTTGAGGCTAGCCCACTTGGAGTCGGGGCGCAGATAGGAAGAGGGTCCCACTATGTCCATGGCTGTGCTCATGAGGCGGATGGACATTTCGCTAGCGAATACCTTGACCATGGAGGCGTCGAAAGCGGCGACCAGTCCGGTAGTCTCTTCCCAGGCAATTTTGTAGGCAAACATGCGTATAATATCGATTTCGAGGGCGATATTTGCCAGCTTCTGCCGGACCATGGGGTCTTGGGAAAGGAGTTGCCCGTTGATCTTGGTGGTTTTGACATAGTTCAGTAGCTCATCCAGGATTCGCCTGGGCGTACCTGAGTTGGCAGCGCCGCTCCTTTCCATGTTCAGGGCTGTCATAACCAGAGGCCACCCCTGATTCTCTTCACCGACCAGCTCGGTTACTGGAACATGGGCGTCATCGAAGAACACCTCATTGACGATGTGTTGGCCTGCGATGTTGATTATGGGTTTGACGGTGACCCCGGGCTGGTGCATATCCAGAACCATGAGGCTCATCCCTCGGTGTTTGGGGGCATCGGGATCAGTCCTGGCAAGTAGCCAGCACCACCGGGCATGATGCCCCAGGGAGGTCCAGATTTTCTGGCCGTTGATGATGTATTCGTCACCTGACCTCACCGCTCGGGTCTTAACTCCAGCGAGGTCGGTTCCTGCGTCGGGCTCACTATATCCGAGGCAGAAGAGCCCGTCCGCCTCGCCGGCTGCCATGGGGGGCAGGTATTTCTTCTTCTGATCCTCATTGGCGAGGTGGCATATCATAAGGCCGATGAAACCTCCCCACATCATACCGGGTATGCCCCAGTAGGCTGTTTCATCAAGGAAAATAACGTTTTCGATTGGGGAGGCACCAGCGCCGCCATACTCCTTGGGCCAGGTTCTGGAGAGCCAGCCCCTGTCCCCTAATTTCTTGACCGTGGAAAGGGTGTGATTCCAATCTCCAGATTCCCCAGATAGAAATCCGATCTCTAACCAATTTGGAGGCAGTTCCTTCTTTGCAAAATCGGCAATCTCTTTCCGGAATGCTTTTTCATGCTCTGTAAAGCTAAAATCCATATTCGACCCCCTTATTTTGTTGACTGTATTGCCTCATACCTGATGTGGTAGCTGGTTTTCAATAGTTATTCCTATACCAGGATGGCGTAATCACGTCGTATGATTCTAGTTATGAAGAATTATGGTATAGATTCACCTCCTTTTTTTGAGAGTAGTTGACAGGTGGCAGCATGAGGTTGACATTTCGTGAGGTGGCTTGATATAAGTAGAAGAGTATGCTAAGGGCTTTAGGGCAACTCTACTGATCGTAAGTATGCTATTAACGTTTACCTGAATCCAGCCTGACATTGCTTCCTTCTTGCTTGACAGTACAATGGAAACGCCGTAACCGCTGACAAGGCAAAAATATTATTTCATCTCCCAAAGCGCTTGTCAAGCTTACGCACGACTTGTTCATCAGTAGCTTCGGATGCTATCTTGCAGTCGTGGACAACGTGATTCTCGGCACAGGCTCTTCGAAGCAGTCTCATTTGAATTTGAGAGATTGCCACGTCACCGGCGGCTCCTCGCAATCTATTATGCCTATTGCCATCGGCACCACGAAGGATGAAAAAGCTATACCTGCTGCCGTTCGTGGTGAGCCAGTCGAACTATGAACGGCCCTTCGACAAGCTCAGGCCGAACGGATTTAAGGTCTATTTTCGGAATAATATCACATAGGGAGTAGGCTTTCTCAGTATGTGATAAGGGTAGCCGGATTTGGAGCAGCGGTGAGCATAGTAAAACGTCGCGACGACAGGGGAGGTCACGACGTTTTACTTGCCTATCTCGAATGGTAACAGCAGACTTAACCGCTGGTCCAGGTTTGAATAACTACTTTTTCATCGGGATCGAGAAGGACTGATATTGTGATTGGATCTTCTCCAATAGTTATCCAGGTAACGCTCAGCAGTGTCTTTGGCAGATAGAATTTTGCAGATGTTTCAGGAAGAACCCTTCGTACTGTAGGTTTGGTGCTCCCAAGATTGCCTGACTCGAAAAGATTTCTTACCTGTTCATCACGAAACGCAATTGTTATCGCCACCGACTTTTCTCCAGGTGGTATGGCTTCCAGGATGTAGCCTGTTTGGATAAGCTCATGCGTGTCAGTGTGGTAGGTGAAATCATAGAGATCAGGGTACTCGCAGCTTGTTGAGGTGCTGATTACCCTGAGGCTCAGAGCGTCTCCACTGTTCTCGACAGAGATATCTATGCTATCGTAGGTAACGCCCTGATAGGGTATAACACTGCCCCGGATCGCCTCTTTGACCTCTTCTGATAGAGACTCGCTAAGCTCAGCACCATGAATGGTTGTTGCGGGGTATTCTACTTGAATTGAATCTGCGGGCGTGGGTGTGGCTGTTGGGTTATCAGCCGGTGTACATGCTGATAACCCAACAATCATGAATAGAATAAGAAAGATGGGGACGAGAATCCTCATCGTTGTTATCCCTCCAGCTCTATGGTGTACTCGAAGCTTTCAGTGTTCTGGGGCAGGATTTCCAGCGTCCAGGTTCCTGAAGTGGCAGCATCGATAACGTATTGTTCACTGTACTGGGTGTTCCCCAACTGGTAGATTCCTGCTCCGGAGATCTCCCAGGGTGGTAAATAACTCATCCCCAGGTTGACCTGTTCATGGATCACCTTTTTGGCGGCCTCTGGATTCAGTGCCTCACCATCTGGAGATACCAGAGTGACCTCAAAGGAGGGAGTTTCCCCCTGCCCGATTCCATTGTAGCGTTCCCATTGATACTGGTTGGCAGACACCTCAATGGTGATGGTATCACCCTCATTCGCTGTGAATTCCTTGCTGTAAGGGGTAGTTGGCTGTTCCCATACCTCGAGGTTGAAATGCACCATTTGATCCCATTCCTGAAGAGCGGGGTCGTCGATATTCAGGCTGATCTGAGCCTCGTAGTACCCTTTGGCGTCACTGGGAATGTTCACGTTCACTTCGATAGTTGCCTGGGAGTGGGCAGCGATCTCACCAGGGGACACGATTGAAACCCATTCTTCGGGAAGCATGGACGGGCCATAGCTGTAGCTGGAGGAGGTTATATAATACATGTCGCCGCCTCCAAACTGCGGGTCAAGCGAGATTGCGTTGTCGCTGATATTCTCCAGCAGGATCGAATACGTTTGACTCTCCCCAGCCTCAACGCGGTCATGGATGTAGCTGGTTGATATCTGTACCGAGGGCATTTTCCAGACGTCTATCGAGAGGTCTATTGAGTTTATGTATAGGGGATACGGCGCAGGGTATGGCGTTTGTATTTCCTCATCGGTAAATGCAATGCTGGCGTTATAATACCCTATATCGGCATCCTCGGGTATCGCTACCTCGACCGTGTATTCCTGCTCGGCTTCGGCTGCGATTTCGGCCTCTGACGGTGTTATGGTAATCCAGCTCTTGTACAGGATGTACTCGCTGTAGGGCTGGATCACAACGTGAGGCTGTGTTGCTATTGAATCCGCATCCTCAAGGTTTTTAGCGGTCACTTCGAATTCGGCTGACTCACCGGGTTGTAGCCGCAAGTGCTGGTATCTTGGAGTGATTTGGATCTGGGTGTAGTTGCCGTTTAGCCAATCTTCATCCCAATCCACCCCTCCTATTACTTCTACCGTTGCTCCTTCGCTTGCGATAACCTTTGGTGGTACTGGAATTGGCACCTGGGCAAGGGCTATTGCCGGCACCAGAAGCAGGCTCAGCACCAAAACTAGGGCCATGGGGAATACGAGTTTTCGTTCCATTCCTTGGATACCTCCTATACGTATATTCTGGCATGATGATTATAACAGATCACGTGTATCTTTTCAACAAGGGCTTCTGATTTGATTCGAACGCATATTCATTGTTACCCTGCTCCCTGAAATATTTTGCGCA
>JAXHUK010000136.1:0-5623 GCA_034189725.1 Chloroflexota bacterium
GCCGGGGTAAGGCAGTAGATGCACCCGTGATAGAGATCAGGCTCAGACTCGTTTATGCCGGATGTCTCCTTCCCTGCCATAGGATGTCCCCCTATGAAATATACAGTTCGTGGCAGGAAGTCATCCGCCCATTGCATCACCTGTGTTTTTGTGCTCCCGGTATCCGTAACTATGCATCCAGGGGGCAGGTGCGATGATATTTTCTGTAAAACATCCTTAATAACCATAACCGGCGTGGCTATGACCACAATGTCAGCCCCCTGAACAGCAAAAACAAGGTCTGCGGCGCCCTGGTCAATAGCGCCGCACTCTTTTGCCCGTTTTACTGTCTCCGGGCGCTGGCTAAAACCCACGATCTCAACTTCCATGTCTTTCGACGCCTTCAACGCCAGTCCAAGAGACCCTCCCATTAGACCGAGCCCTATTATCGCTATTCTTTTCAATTAGCACCTCAAAGGCCAGTATCTCTATCCCACAAAAAGGCGAATAAAGCCATTCACAGGCCACATCAAGATTTCCCACAGGAATCCCGTAAAATAGCCCAGAAACACTACTATGAGTAAAATTATGGGGCCATAGCGTTCGACCCGCAACAGGGCGTTGGCCTGTCGCTCGGGCAGGACGCCGACAGCAATATTGAACCCATCCAACGGGGGTATGGGGATAAGATTGAACACCGCCAGGATAATATTCAGCAGGATGATGTAACCGACCACCATAGCAACAACCGAGCTCAGCTCCCAACCGAAAAATGCGCCAGGTGACTGCCAGGATAAGAGTCCCACCCTTATCAAGCCCCCGAATAAAGCGGCAGTTACGAGGTTCAGTAGAGCGCCTGCTGAAGCTATCAGTGCCATTCTCCTTCTGGGGTTTCCACCTAAAAGCTGATAATTCACGGGGACGGGTTTTCCCCAGCCAAAGCCCACCAGGAAAATCATCAGCGTGCCCATAGGGTCAAGATGTCTCAGTGGATTGAGTGATAGCCTCCCCAATCTCTTAGCTGTGGGATCTCCCAATAAGCTTGCCACTAACGCGTGGCCGAATTCATGGACTGTTATCGCCACAAGGAGAGCTATGCTGACAACGGCAACAAGTGTGATAAACACCAGCGGTTCATCGAATAATAATCCCAGATTCCAGAGTAGCATAGTCTCTTCCTCAATTAAATAAATATTATAGCACAGATTACTCTGCCCTTGAATTCGGCTGCCAGCACCTTAATCCATGGATTCTGTGGCAAAAGTCTACCGGCGTCATTGATTATACGCGAGGAGTCTCAGGCGGCGTGGCAATCTCTCACATTCAAATGAGCTTGCTTCGCGGTGCTTGTGCTGAGGAAGGAAGCGCTCGTATTGACGTAAAAATCCCTGATTTGCTCCGTATCACCCGTGAAGTTGACTTTTCCAACCTGTACTCACGGATTACGGGTAGCAACAGAGGCCAGGTAGTTGTCCTGACATCGTATCCCAAATACGGCAGGGTGAATTTTATGTAAACCCCGAATACATCCAGTGACTAAGTAAGTATGTCGCCTAGCCCTCCACTGAATTGGATGGTTGAGGAACTACTGGACCTGAAGTGATATTCGCAACCCTGCGCCCCATGTCTCAGTTTACTGTTCCTGCTGCCTGCCAATAACTGGACTTGACAGCATACAACCAACTTGTTAGACTTCGCAAGGCTGAATTTGTGTGAAATCCATATGACGTTTACGGAATTCCTCGAGGTATTTCTTACCGCTGCTGCCCCGATATCGGAACTTCGTGGGGCAATACCGCTTGCGATAGCAGTGCTGGACATATCGTGGCCGCTGGCTTTTCTGGTGGCATATTTGGGCAACCTGTTCCCTGTGCCTTTCATCCTGTTGCTACTTGACCCCCTCTCCAGGTTACTAAGCAGGATCCACATATTCGAGAGAATCTTGAACTGGATCTTTAGTATATCGAGACGGCGGGGAGGAATTATCGAAAGATACGGGGCCATTGGCCTGGTGCTCTTTGTAGCTATTCCCCTGCCCATTACCGGAGCCTGGACAGGCTCCATTGTCGCCTTTCTCCTGGGAATGAAGTTTCGCTATGCCTTTCCCGCAATTATGCTGGGAGTATTTATCGCTGGAGTAATCGTTACTACCCTTACGCTGCTAGGGTGGGCAGGGGCAACAATCGCCGGTATCGCCCTCATGGCGTTGGCTATCATCGGCTTGCGGAATACCTGGCGGTCGAGTCGCAATGACTAGCTACCGAGCAGAGGCTCCAGGAAAAAGAGACTATTATACCATAGTTTGGGAGGCAGGACATGAAAGCTAATTTTATTACCGCCTTGCGTAAAAACCACGCTCTGGAACATGCAACGATAGCGGTGCTCATAGGTAAGGTAAGAGCCGGGACCAGACTATTCGGCAGGGCAGCCGGAGACGGTTTTTATATTTATGGTGACGTTTCTAATGAAACAGTATCTCAGGCTGCTGACGAGGGACTTGCCAGATTGAAGCGAGGCGAGCATACCCTGGCAGTATCTCCTCTATGCGGAACCAATCTCGTAGTAACCGCACTGCTTGCGGGATTAGCATCGAGAGCGGCAATGAGAGACCGGAAGAAGACCATCCCCTTTTCGAATGTGTTCCTGGCAACGCTTGCCGCAGTTACCCTGGCTCAACCGTTAGGCAGGCTGGCACAAAAGCACTTCACAACCTCAAGCGATATTGCTGACGTCGAAATCACTGATGTCAGCTCCAGAGGCGCAGGAGCGCGCACCAGACATAAGATAAGGACTCTGCAAAGCTGAGTTTAAACGCAGCCCTCCAGAGCCCTTCTTTTATTACTTCACCTCTTGTAAAGCCAGACCTCATATTGTGAGGTCAGCAAAACAAAACGCAAGGCCTACCCTTACCCTGCAAGAAGCTCCTTGACCTTCTCAGCAAATGCAGGTAACACCTTGCGATAATCGGCAACTACTCCATACTGGCTTACCTTGAAGATGTTGGCCTCAGGGTCTTTATTAATAGCGACCATGGTCTTGGACCCGCTGCACCCGGCAAGGTGCTGGCTGGACCCTGACAGCGCGATACCGATGTAGAGAGTAGGAGCAACCATCTTGCCCGTAAGACCGACCTGAAGATTCGTCGGAAGCCATCCCTCATCACACGGCGGCCGTGTTGCACCGAGTGCTCCACCAAGAAGCTTGGCCAAATCGCCGAGTGGCTCAAAAGCCTCAGGTGATCCTACGCCTCTTCCACCGCAGACCACGACTTCAGCGTCCTCAAGTTTTACACCCTCAACCTCTTCCTTCACCGTCTCCAGCTTTTTAGTCCTTATCGCGGAAGCATCCAGCGCGGCATCGAAGGCGATAACCTCACCCTTTCTGGAGTCATCGGGATCCAACGGGTCCATAGATTTGGACCTGACTGTCGCCATCTGCGGCCGACCATTCTCACAGACAACTACGGAAAGGGCATTCCCTCCATATACCGGTTTGGTTTGCTGTAAAAGCTTTGTATCGGGATCAATACTGAGCGCCACACAATCCATCGTCAACCCTGTATCCAGCCTGAATGCCAGCCGTGGTGCCAGATCACGTCCCATAGAGGACTGGGCCATTACCAGAATGTTCGGTGAAATCTGCTTGCAGAGCTTCTCCATCGCTCCCACATATCCATCGGTTGTGTAATCTTTTAAGAGAGGGCTCTCAATAACATAAACCTTGTCTGCACCGAACTTAATAGCCTCTTGAGCCAGATCAGCGACTTTTTCTCCCATCAGTACAACTGACAGCTCTTCACCGAGAGTGTCGGCTAACTTTCTCCCGCCTCCGAGCAATTCCTGGGTTCCTGCACTGAGACCTCCCTCCACACATTCACCACATACTAGAACCCCTTTAGCATCAGCCATTTAGTTTTACCTCCTAATTATCGTAGGTATTATGCTATATTAACTTTGCTTCTCTGAGTTTGAGAGCTAGTTTGATTGCCGTATCTTCCTCGTTCTCACCCTCAATGATCTCGCACTTGCCTTCCTGGACGGGGATGAACAGCTTGAGCATCTTAGTTCGTGTCCCTGCAGCACCAATCTTTGAAGCATCAGCACCGATATCCTGAGCAGTCCAACTGGTCACCTTCTTTTTACCAGCAGCCATGATACCCTTAAGTGTGGCATATCTGGGTTCACCAAGCTCACTACTCACCGTTACCAGTGTGGGGAGCGACACCTCAAGCACATCATAGCCATCAGGCAGTACACGTTCTACCTTGGCCTTGCCATCAGCCATTTCGATTTTTTTCGCTATTGTCACGCTGGGTATGCCTAGATTTTCAGCAATGCCAGAGCCAACCTGCCCTGCATCAAAGTCCCCTGCCTGCCTGCCACAGAAGACGAGATCGTACTCTCCCATCTTCTTTATAGCTGAAGCCAAAGCATAGGCAGTAGAGGTGCTATCCGAGTTGTCGAAGGCACTGTCATTGAGCAGATAGCCTTCGTCAGCACCCATTGCCAGTGCATGCTTGACCACCTTTTCTGCCGACGCAGCTCCCATACTGAGTACCATTACCTTGCCTCCGAGAGCATCCTTCAAGCGGAGGGCAGCTTCAACTGCCTGTTCGTCAAAGGGACTAATCACGGGCGGCGTGTCCTTAGCAGGAATAGCCTTCATGGCTACGGGATCTATGCTGAAAGCAGCAGGAGGAGTCTCAGGATCGGGTATCTCCTTCACGCAGACAATCGCATTCACAGTCTTCCCTCCTTTACACGTATATATAGCTTTATCTCTGTGCAAATTTAGAGTAAAGCCCCATTGCAACCAGCGGTAAATTTAGCATATATAGAAAACAATGTCAAGCAACATAAAACGCTTCCTTTTTTGTTCCAGACACACTCTCCTGAACTCAGTAGTTGCTTCCCTGTTCAGTCAGAAAAACCAGTTCACCTGGTAGATTATCCGGATTGTCTATCCTCAAAGGAACCGTCAATGGTTGGTGGGCATCCTGCAAGATTCTCTGTCCTTCAGGACCCATGATAAACTGCACCAACTCCATAGCAAGCTCAGGGTGTGGGGCATTTTGAGGTATTGTTATTCCATACACAATTGGTTGACATGAGAACTCGGGATTCACCGAAGCGAACCGTTGGAATGATAGTGTAACCTTTAGTTCTTCGACCAGTTCCTTATACCCGTCAGAGCCTAGATTAATCTCAGACGGCAATTCGAGGAATCCCAATCCGTACTGTTCGGCCATGCTCTTATACATAAAGGCATAGTCTATATCGCCCGACTCGAGGATTGCCAGCAGCCTCATACTCGAACCTCTAAGAACAGCTTTCTGTGGAGCTACTATTTCGGGTACCGAGACACTGTATACACCGTTATCCCCGTCTACCGTAACCGGTGGTGAGAAACCACCCGTTATCCCGTCCATTATTGACTCGTCCTCAAAGTAGAGCTCGGCCAACTGACACACCATGAGAGTTCGATAGCCACAGGAGTCAAGACGAGGGTCTGAGATGCCGACTTTCACATCGGGTCGGGAGATAATCTCATCCCAGTTTGAGCTGTCGATCTCGTCCGTGTAAAGGCTCTGAGATGTATAGGCCAGGCCTAAAGAGTTCGTAGCAAACTCGATATACCAGTCTGT
>JAXHUK010000137.1:0-4274 GCA_034189725.1 Chloroflexota bacterium
AGGTCTACTCCTTCAACAGGGTAACTTATGTCTCTGACTACTGGAGACGCCAGCTCTGGTGTTGCCTGAACCACAGGGGCTTGTACGTGGGGTTCAGCTAAAACCATCCGCGCAGCAGAGATGTTAAAGGGCATCTTTACGGCATAGGGGGCTGCTGAGTTGATGCCAACTCCCATGAGGGCTAACTCATTAATCGAACTTCTCTCGAGAACGAAGTTCTGCCCCTGGGTTACAACGGTGAATGTAACAACTTCGTTCACACTTGCTACCTCAGGAGATCGGATTATTAACTCTTTTTGGGGGACGATGGTAATGAATCTGAATCCCGGCACATAGTCGCTCTTAATGGCGATGAGCAGGTACCTTCCAGTATCCTGGAAAGCGTAGTCCAGTTCGCCGGCATTGTTGGTCTGGCCCAGGTAGTAGTACTCGTATCTACTCAGTAGACCTGCTATGTCTCCATCGACATCTCCTATAATCTCATCCATCAGTGCTCTAACATCTATATCTTGTGAGTCTCCATCTCTGTCTGAACCAGTTGGTGACAGTTTGATGGCCCACAGATCAGCCTCGGATACTGCACCGCCGCTGTTCTTCTCATAGACTTTGATGGTTACAGGATGGCCGACCTCTGCCTGTCTCGGAGCCTTGATCGCCAGAGCCTTTTGGGGCACGATGGTTATCTGTTTGAAACCGGGTATGTATCCGCTCTTAACGGCTATCAGTAAATAGCGACCGGTTTGCTGGAAAGCGTAGTCCAGTTCGCCGTCGTCGCCTGTCTGACCCAGATAGATAGCGTACTTACGCAACAGGTCAGTCGCGTCTTCATCGGAGGCTTCAGTTATCCTGTCCGTCAGTGATTGGACATCGATTTCGGGTGGATTCGATGCGCTATCTGCATCAGTCACGGGTAGTCTGACCGCCCATAAATCGGCTCCGGGGACCGGGACTTCGTTGTTTCTTTCGAAGACCTTGATGGTCACAGGCTGGTGAACCTCTGCCTGTCTTGGTGCTTCAATCACCAGAGCCTTATTGGGGACAATAGTTATCTGCTTGAAACCCGGTACGTATCCGCTCTTAAGGGCAACGAGTAGATAGCTTCCGGTCCGCTGGAAGGTGTATTCCAGCTCCCCGTTATTGCCTGTCTGACCGAGATAGATAGCGTACTTACGCAACAGGTCAGTCGCGTCTTCATCGGAGGCTTCAGTTATCCTGTCCATCAGTGATTGGACATCGATTTCGGGTGGATTCGATGCGCTATCTGCATCAGTCACGGGTAGTCTGACCGCCCATAAATCGGCTCCGGGGACCGGAACCTCGTTGTTTCTTTCAAAAACAGTGATGGTTACAGGCTGGTGAACCTCAGCTTTGGCTGGAGCCTTAATCGCCAGTTGCTTCAAAGCGGGTTTCACTGTCAGCAATGCCAGCCCAGGCCCGAACCCGTCCTTGGTAGCAACGATCAGGAACCTTCCTGGCCTCTCGAAAGTATTGACTACCACACCATCGCTATTTGTTTTGCCCAGGAACTCACAGTTATAGTGTGGAATACTGGAGGCATCAGTGAGACTATATACGCTGGCTATATCTACGGCAACATTTACAGGCCAGCTCAAGGCATATACGCTGGCTCCCTCGATCGGCTTGCCACTGATCCTCTCCGTTACTCCGATCTTCACTTCATCGCCTGCCTGAACAACACCGGGCATTCGTATTGACAGGACTCGGGTATTGGTTTGTAACTCCTCGCTGGTTTCCTGTGCGACAGCGACGCCAAGGCTGGAAAAAGCTATCATTACTGCCAGCATGATCATCGCTGCTCTTGCTAATGTCGTTTTCATGATTATTGACCTCCTGCATTTTTTTGATTTGATTTCAGGTTAGCAGTTGACTAAAAACTCGGAATCATTGTGTTCCTCCTTCCCCCTTGTTTTTTGCTGACATTAGATAAAACGAGGAGCTTGCCGAAAGGTTACTGCAAAACAGAAGAAGGCATTAAATTGGGGGGAAAATGACACTTTGAGGTACTCTGTTCAGGTCCACATGTGAAATACGGGATCTGGTTTGTGCAGCAGCCTCCGATATGATAGGATATTCGAAAAAGATAGATTGGTGGGGATGTGACACCACCCGGCGTGATAAATATGAATGGTCGTTTTATCAGACCGATGGAATTGCGTGATGTGATCCAGGTTTCCCAGATAGAACGGGAGGCGTTTCCCCCGCCATGGCCATCTACAAATTTCAGCCGCGAATTGACGTTTGGCAGCTTGAATAATTACATTGTTTGCGGTGAGGATTTGCCTGCGGCTGAATCAATTGTGCACCCATTCGAGGATAACGATTGCGATGGCCAGTCTCCGGGGACTCAGTTTGGGTGGCTGAAGGCGGGATTCAAGCGTCTCTTCGGTGGTGAAGCGGTGGATGTGCCCCAAAGGCAATTTATCCTGGGATTCATTGGTTTCTGGTTTGCGGCTGATGAAACTCATATTGCCAGTATAGCGGTACGTCAGTCGCATTGGCGGCGGGGAATTGGGGAGCAACTGCTGATCGAGGCCATCAGGTGTGCTATGGAGCGTGACGCCTGGCTCGTCACTCTTGAAGTAAGAGTCTCAAATGTTGCGGCACAAACTCTCTACAGGAAGTATGGTTTTATTGATGTAGGAATTCGCAAGAATTACTACATGGATACTCGGGAAGATGCGCTACTGATGACAGTGGATGGGATTACATCAGCGTCATATATAGATAGCTTTCAGAGGTTGAGGCGAGACTTTACCAGAAGATGGGGTGTCAAGGTTTAATTACCAGATTCGCCAATGGTTTTCAGCACGTTGTCGAATCATTGCAGCACGATGTTCACTACACGGTCTATTCCCCGAAGGTCGCTCGTTATATACACTTTGCTTCTGGGGAAATAATCTTTAGCCATCTGGAGCACAGTTTCTCCCTGATCGTACCCTATTTCAAGTAGTATCATCCCGCCTTCGAGCAGTTTTTTCCCTGCCTTTGCCATGAGCTCTTCAATACACCGTAGACCATCATCCCCACCATTCAGCGCTGAACGGGGCTCGAATTTCGTTATCTCTGGACTCAACTGACGTAGCTCAGGCTCTGTAATATAGGGTAGATTAGC
The DNA here is from genome assembly GCA_034189725.1 of Chloroflexota bacterium. Classification (GTDB taxonomy): domain Bacteria; phylum Chloroflexota; class Dehalococcoidia; order SZUA-161; family SZUA-161; genus JAXHUK01. The sequence continues at coordinate 3,134 of JAXHUK010000137.1, forward strand.
AACGATGAGGTGTACTGGTTCAGGGAGGGGGTCGGTTACGTTACCATGGAGAAGAGTTACTCTGTCTATCACACCATTTCGCTGACAATTGCTGGCAGCTATTCCCAGTGCGGCATCGGAGGTATCGATGGCATAGATTCTGGCTTGAGGCAGATGTACTGCAAGAGCGACGGCGATAGCCCCACAGCCGGTCCCGATGTCGGCAATCAGAAGGGGGAGCAGCGAGTTCCGCGGTACTGTTTTTGCGAACTCCAGAGCCTTTTCTACAAGCAGTTCGGTCTCAGGACGGGGGATGAGGACGGATGGTGAAACTTGAAAATCAAGTCCGAAGAACTCTTTAGTTCCAGTTATATAAGCTACTGGTTCGTGGTCGATGCGGCGTTGGATAAGTGAAAAGAATGCAGAGGTTTGTTCAGGGGATAGAACATGCTCTAAACTGATGTACAGGTGAGACCTGTCGATTCCCAGGACGTGCCTTAACAGGAGCTCGGCTTCGAATTGGGGATTCTCTATCCCATGAACGGCGAGGTTTTCGGACGCCTGGCTGAGGGCTTGTTTGAAGGTTACCCCACTTTTGTCTCCAGTTGCTTCGCCTGTTCAGCGGTAGCTACGGCATCTATGATCTCGTCGAGGTTGCCTTCGAGTACGCTTTCCAGGTTATGGACGGTCAAGCCAATACGATGGTCGGTAACTCTACCCTGAGGAAAGTTATAGGTGCGGATCTTCTCCGAGCGGTCACCGCTCCCTACCTGGGAACGGCGAGTATCGGTTACTTCCTGCAGTTGCAGTTGACGTTCTCTGTCAAGGAGACGAGCGCGAACAACCGCCATTGCTTTAATCCTGTTTTTTATCTGTGAGCGCTCATCCTGGCAGGAGACGACGATCCCTGTAGGTAGATGGGTGATACGCACCGCGGAGTCCGTTTTATTCACGTGCTGGCCGCCGGCACCACTCGCCCGGTATGTGTCGATTCTCAGCTCGTTGGGATCGATGTGGACATCGACCTCATCTGCTTCAGGCAGCACAGCGACCGTAGCGGCTGAGGTGTGGATGCGTCCCGAGGATTCAGTGACCGGCACTCGCTGCACACGGTGCACGCCACTTTCATACTTTAATCTGCTGTAGGCACCCTTACCCCTGA
>JAXHUK010000138.1:0-14028 GCA_034189725.1 Chloroflexota bacterium
AAACGACTATGCACCTACCACATTCGGGGATTGACAAGAGTATAACCACAGTTATACTAAGAGTCATGAAGACCGCAATATCCGTACCTGACAACATATTCGAGGCAGCAGAGCAATTGGCCAAGCGGCTGGGCGTCTCCCGTAGTCAGCTCTATACCAAGGCTATCTCGTCCTACGTCAGGGAGCACCAGAATGCGGGGATCACCGAAGCTCTGGACAGTGTTTATGGTCCCGGGGGAGAGGAAAGCAAGCTGGATCCAGAGATCATCAAGCTGCAATCAAGGTCATTATCAAAAGAGGTATGGTGATTCAGCGAGGTGAAATCTGGTGGGCCTCACTTGATGAACCCAGTGGCTCGGAGCCGGGATTTCGCCGCCCTCTGGTTGTTGTACAGTCAAACGATTTCAACCGTAGCCGAATAAACACAGTCTTAGCTGTAGTCATAACCTCAAATACCAGATTGGCTCAGGCTCCGGGAAATGTGTTGCTGCCTGCCAAAAGCACAGGGCTTGACAGGGACTCGGTAGCGAATGTATCGCAGCTAATAACCGTTGACAAAGCATCTCTAACCGAGAAGATCGGCAAACTGACAACCAGCCAGATGCAGTCAGTCGATGATGGTCTGCGTCTGGTACTGTCCCTGTAGAGAAAGTAAACCACGTAACCGATAAGCCCATGTAGCAATAAGCGTAAGCGCTCGGGAACACAACCGCGTTCAAGGGTTTATACACACAGGTAACAGACGAGTGATGGGGTGCATTTCACTCCACCTACCCTGCCTGTTGGTATCACAAGGCTCGCCATATCTATGAATGCAACCACGGGAGAGGAGGGAATCACATGCGCCTTACCGGGTCACAGTAGCGGCCTCATGTGGGCTGATGCAGCTATAATCCCTGCTCCTTGAACGCCTGCGCCATAGTGGTATAAAACGTGGGGGCATCATCAATCCACATCCTCTGCTTCTCGGTGATCTCCCCCATAACCTGCGCCGGCACTCCGGCAACAAATGATCCCGATGGGATATTCATCCTCTCCGTGACCACCGCTCCCCCAGCTATGATGCATTCATCGCCGATCGTAGTGCCGTGGATGATTGTGGCATTCATACCAACGAGTACCTTGTTCCCCATCTTCAACGCGTGAACTACTGCACCGTGCCCGATGATAACGTTATTGCCAATATCTGAAGGACCGTGGATTACCGTATTGTCCTCAACATGGCTGTTGTTCCCCACTTTTATAAGGCCGACATCTCCCCGGATGACAGCCCCAGGCCAGACACTACTGTTCTCGCCGATCACAACATCTCCTACAAGATAGGCCCATTCGCTGACAAAAGCAGACTCTGCTATCTGGGGAGTCTTTCCATTGAATGTCTTGATCACCTGAAACCTCCTCATCGAATTCACGGTCATTATAGCCAGTTACGGCGAAGAGAGCAAAAGATACTTCGTCATGCCTAAAGTTGCATGATATAGCTGCCGAAGCTATAATTTTAATTGCTTGATTGAGGTTCACAATGATAGATTTTGACAGCGTTTTTCGCAGAGTAACCAAACCAGCACGCTATACCGGTGGTGAATGGAACAGTGTGGTAAAGGACTGGGATTCTACCGATATAAAAATAGTCCTTTGCTACCCCGACGTCTACGAGATCGGGATGTCCAACTTTGGTTTATCAATCATCTATGACCTGATAAACCAGCAACCTGACGTGCTTGCGGAGAGGATCTTCTCCCCATGGATAGATATGGAGGAGGAGATGCGCCGCGAAGGGATACCCCTCTTTAGCCTGGAGTCGAGGCATGCCGTAAAAGAGTTCGATATCATCGGCTTCTCTCTGGGCTATGAGTTAACGTATACCAATGCCCTGAACATCCTCGACCTGGCAGGATTACCGGTTGTAGCTGCTGAGCGGGGCGACTCGCTGCCGCTGGTGATCGCCGGCGGAGGTTGTACGCTCAACCCCGAACCGATGGCGGATTTCATCGACCTGTTTGTCGTTGGTGAAGGCGAGGAGGTGATGGTAGAGCTCCTCGACGTAGTGCGCAAGTGGAAACACGAGGGTTCAGGAAGCAAGCATGAATTGCTACGTGAGGCAGCGCGATTATCCGGCATCTATGTGCCACGTTTCTACAGGGTTGAGTATCATCAAGACGGTACTGTAGCTTCGATATCTCCTGCAGTTGACGAGGCCAAACCGGTGATAGAGCGACGAATCGTTGATAAATTGCCACCGCCGTTAACCCGGCCTGTTGTACCATACATTCAGACCATTCACGACCGAGCTGCGGTCGAGATACAGCGCGGTTGTTCTCAGGGATGTCGTTTCTGTCAGGCGAGCATAATCTACCGGCCTATGAGAGAGCGAACTCCGGAGGAGGTGGTGAGGGCAGTGGGGGAAATGGTGCGTACCTGCGGATATGACGAGATATCCCTGCTTTCCCTGAGCACCACTGACTACCCGGGAATCGATAGCCTGGTGAGCACGCTGGTGTGGAGATACAAAGGCAATAACCTTATAGTATCATTACCCAGCCTGCGTCTCGATACATTCTCAGTAGCGCTGGCCGAGTCCCTCCAGGAAGGAAAGAAGGCAGGGTTCACTTTTGCCCCCGAAGCAGGAACAGAACGCCTGCGTCGTGTGATCAACAAGCATGTAACCGAGGAGCACATTTTACGGACGATAGAGACCGCCTGGGAACGTGGTTGGAAAAGCATCAAGCTCTACTTTATGATCGGGTTGCCCTCGGAGAGCATAGAAGATGTGGAGGGCATTGTTCATCTGGTGCATAAAATCAGAGCTATCGGTAAAGGTAGAATCAACGTGAGAATCAATGCCTCCACGTTTGTACCCAAGCCTCATACGCCGTTCCAGTGGGTAGCCCAGGAATGCCAGGAGAATCTTGCAGTAAAACAGCAGGTGCTCAGGACAGGATTGAAGAAAGGGGTTCAGCTATCGTGGCAGGACCTTGAAGTAAGCTTGCTTGAGGGAGCCCTCTCACGTGGTGATCGGCGTCTGGCTGCAGTGATCCATCGTGCCTGGCAGTTAGGATGCAAGTTCGACGCCTGGAGTGAGTATTATAGCTACGAGAACTGGCGTCAAGCTTTTGACGATTGCGGTCTCGATCCTCATTTCTACGCTTGCCGGGAACGTCCTCTGGATGAAGTACTGCCCTGGTCCCATATTGATACAGGTATAGATAGCGGCTTCCTGAAAAGAGAGTATGAGCGTGCCAGGACGGGGCAAGAAACGCCTAACTGCAGCCAGGATTCCTGTAACCTCTGCGGGCTTCAACATAAACAGGATAATTGCCGCAGGAGGTACCAGGAGCTAGTCTCTGGTGAGATCCCAGCAACATCTCATTAAGGAACACTCCACGCGTTACTCGATCAATCACGGTTTACAATCGCGGCCACATTATCCCAATACCAACCTTGGACAAAAGGCTATGCGATATATAACAGCCTCGCCAGCCTCAAAGCCCATGTTGGGAGGGGTTCGATCCTGGGCATGAACACCTTGGTGATCATGAATGCGGTCACAACGCCGATCATGGCTCCACCGACAAGATCAACAACGAAATGGGATCCACCATAGAATCGTGCGAAAGACCACAGGAATGCTAGTACGTAAAGGACAGCACCTGCCTTGCGATTGCCGAACCAAACACCTGTGGCAGCAGCGAAAGAGACAGTTGCAACATTGCTCGGGAATGAATGATCAAAGGATGTATGGTAAAGGCTGTTTACGGCCAGCTCGGCGCTTTCCATTAGCTCATACGGCCGGGGCCAAAATTTCCATGTCTTCAGTATAATCAGAACAAGGCTTGAAATACCGATGGCAACAGAGGCATTCATGATATGTCTCTGAAGATGCTCTCTTCGAGCGGGGTTGGGATGGCCTAGCCAAAGGCTGAGCATAATGAGACATATGGTCACGATAATAAAAAAGTCGCTGCCCAGCAACTCCATGAAATAATCTAAGGGTGGTGATTTACCCACGAAACTCGTTATCCATGCTGACCAGGCTGCAAGCGGAGGCATTAGTCCTTGTCCTCTCTTTCATTCCTCAAACTGCTGATTACCCCACCAAGGACAGTTGTAGTCTTCAGCGTCTCTATCCCCTGTTCATGTTGCTTCCCTTTTACAGGTTCTTTTTCCCGTCTGCTGCCTCTTGCCTGAATAATGGATGACATGATAACGGTGACTATATATGATGAGACAATGGCAGCGAGGAACAACCCAAGCTGTTGAGGCCCTTCTACTTCGCGTTGTATCTGTATAGCAGCTCGCTTAGTGATAAAAAACCACCCGTAAGCACCGATAATTACCAGCACGCCGAATATATACTGAATCTTCTGGTGTCTGAAGAGCCACAGTCCCTTGAGTCCGGCATGAATCGATAGTATTTGGTACACTCCAAATGATGCTATGAACACCAGTAGAAAATAATCTAAAGCCATAATGCTACTCTTTATTGAGGCTCTGCTTAGCTAAAGCCCTATCTCCTTTTCTTGTCGCCACGTCCATCCCACATTGACGAAGAAGTTCCAAAGCACAGCAGTTGCTATACCAAAGATAGCAGAAGCTATGTAAAACAGACCAACGAATTCAGTGAAGAAGAAAAGTACTGCCTCGTGGATGGCCAGGCCCCCCAAGCTGACTATGTTGAATTTGACAGCTCTGGTTAGGACAGACCACCTTTGGCCTGAAGATCGCCTGTCTCTGAATGTCCACAATTCATTTAAGGTGAAATTAGTGAGGATTGAGACCTCGTAGCCTAGCGCTGCGGAAAGGATATAGTACAGACCGCCAACCTCAGTGAGGAGCGACAACAGGCCCAAGTAAACAACTGTACCGCTAGCTCCGACTGTGCAGAATTTGAGGAATCTTTTCACCTCGCCTTCGGCCCATGCCAATCGTGAAAGATGTATCAGGCTGTTTATTCCATCCTTGAACGCTCGCCTGCTTTCCCCTTTCTCCTTAAACGTGTAGGGAATCTCTACAACCTGACGGGGTTTTCCCTTGACCAGTACCTCGAGCAGGATTTTATATCCAGTGGGAGCGAGCGCTACACCGTCGATAACATCTCGCTTAAAGAGAAATAACCCTGCGAGGGGATCTCTAATGCCCCTGGTTGATGGAAGCAGAAGGCTCACCGGTAACCTTGCCACCCTGGAAATAAATTCCCTCGTAACGCTCCCCCCCTCCATGCCACCACCCTCGACGTAACGACTGGCAATCGCCACATCCGCCCCGTGTCGAATTTCTTCGACTAAAACAGGTATCATCTCCGGGGGGTACCGCAAATCAGCATCGATGACACCAAGCATTGCTCCTCCTGCCTGATTAAAGCCAGCAACTACTGCCGAGGCCATCCCTTGCTCGTTCGTGCGTACGATCACTCTGAGCGGATAGCTCGCAACGAGGCCTTGTGCCAACTCTGCCGTACCATCGGGGCTGTTGTCATCAACTACAATAAGCTCATAGCTATATTGCGCCAGGGATTCGTGTACTCTCTCCACCAGGGAGATGATATTCTCACTCTCATTATAGGTAGTCACTATCAATGAGAGTTCAGGCCCGTATGTACTCTGCAATGCCATACTTTATTCTTAACGTGACCCCTGGCCGTTAAGCGTAGTTGACGATACCCGCAACTATCACTTAGTGCCAGTATCGCTCGTTTTGATACTCAGGCGTTGACCTTCCTGGCATAGGCCGGGGTGCACCACTGAAGATACTTTTTGTTCCGACCGCATTCCAGGTCGAAGTATAAATCCTGCAGATCCTTGGTTACCCGTCCTATAGTCCCATCCCCTATCTTGCGATTGTCGATTTCAATAACCGGCGTTATATGAGCCGCCGTGCCGGTGAGAAAACACTCTTCTGCCAAATACAGTTCACTACGGTCCACGTGCCGTTCCTGGGTTTCTATGCCCAACTCATTCTTTGCCAGCTGTATCACAGTGTCTCTGGTGATACCCATGAGTATCCTATCGTAACCGGCAGGGGTAACCAGTTTCCCGTCTATTACCAGGAATATGTTCTCACCACTACCCTCGGATACGTACCCATCAGACGTAAGCATAATGGCTTCGTCGAATCCATTCTCCATGGCCTCAGTTTTGGCAAGCGCATTGTTGACATAGAGTCCAGTCACCTTTCCCCGTGGGGGAATCATGTTGTCATCGATTCTACACCACGATGACGTAGCGCACTTGATACCCTTTGCAATATCCAAGTACGGCCCGAACGTCATGACCGTTATCAGGAAATCGTCTTCGAGATCGTGAAGCCTGACTCCCAACACCTCCGAACTTTTATAAGCCAGTGGACGTATGTAGACATCATCTTGATACTCCGACCTCTGGACAAGCTCAACGGTTATCTGGCAAAGCTCCTCAATAGAGTAAGGGATATGTATCTTAAGCAGCTTGCAACTATCAAGCAGCCTCTGATAGTGTTCGGGGCAGCGAAAGATATAAAGTTGTTCTTCCTCGGCATTCCAATTCCCCCGAATTCCCTCAAAACAGGCCGTACCGTAATGAAGAGCATGCGTCATGACACCAAGCTTCGCCTCAGCTAAGGGAACGAACTCATTTTTAAAAAAAGCATAAGGTGGCATTGATTTTCTCCCTTTATACAACTGTGGCTAAAGTATAACCAGCTTGATTGCCAAAGACAAGCCTCTGGCTGCTATCACCTTGAAGGAGGTCTTCTTTGATGTTAGTATTAGGAAAAATCACTCCTTTGCGGCGTACAGAGCAACTGCGGAGCTATCGATGTCCCAGGTTTATGATGCGATAGTAGTAGGGGCAGGTCCGGTGGGCAGTCGTGTTGCCTATCAGCTTGCTCACTATGGACATAAGGTACTTGTCGTTGAGCGTCACTCAAACGTGGGTGATGCAATTTGTTGTACCGGAATTGTGGGCAAGGAGTGCCTGGAGCGATTCCCCGTTGCCAACAGCGTGGTTACCAACCATGCACGTTCTGCCACGTTCATTTCTCCCTCAGGAAAATGCCTGCGTATGCAAAAGGACACAGTACAGGCCTATGTAGTCGAACGCACTGTCTATGATTGTGACCTGGCCAGTCAAGCACAAGAAGAGGGGGCGGAGTATCTCCTGTCGGCTCGCGTGAATGACATTACGTTGGTTGACCACCGTGTCCGGGCAGAGGTCACATGTAACGGCAGGTCGACGGACATCGAGAGTAACGTGGTGATTATCGGCAGCGGCTTTGGCACTCAGTTACCCAGAAAATTGAGTATGGGGAATGTCGGCGACTTCGTCCTCGGGGCTCAGGCAGAGGTGGCAGTCAGAGAAGCGGATGAGACTGAGGTATATTTCGGGCAAAATATAGCGCCGGGGTTTTTTGCCTGGCTTGTGCCCACCTCGCCAGGCAGGGCACTGGCAGGTCTCCTCACACGGTCTAATCCTGGAGCATATCTGAACGAATTCCTCGCCTCGCTTGCTGCTCAGGGTAAAATCGAATCCCCTGACGCCCAGATTACGCGCGGTGGAATACCCTTGAAACCGCTGCCACGAACCTATGGTCAAAGGGTATTGGTGGTCGGAGATGCAGCCGGCCAGGTTAAACCTACTACCGGCGGCGGAATATACTACGGCCTGCTTTGTGCTGATATAGCTGCCGACACCGTTCATACAGCACTTCTCTCAGACGATTTCTCAGCGAAAAACCTGGCTCGATATGAGAAAGACTGGAAAAACATGCTTGGTAGTGAACTGCGCGTCGACTACTGGGCTCGAAAACTGTATGAAAAACTCAACGATAGCCAAATCGAGCGCATATTCGATATCGTCCAATCAAACAACATTCATGAAGATCTGCTGCAATCCCCCGATTTCTCCTTTGATTGGCACGGAGTTTCTATTACAAGGGCGTTGAGACATCGAACATTACGCAAGGCTATTTGGACGATTACAAGGTCCGTCCTTCCTTTTTAGCATACTAGCACGCTGTCCTGCTCTCAACCTCTCCGACGGTCGTATTCACAGCGCACTTCACCTTTCGATTCACATACCTCTCATCGGTATTAGATGGTAACCGTATCCACTCACTGGTTGCGGTAATTCGTACTATACGTATCCCGGTTGTGCTGTAACCTGTTTGACAGTACTATGGGGGCTGTTTAGAATGATGACACCAGGGACAGAGATTTCGGCTCCTCTTGAAAGGTAAGGATAGTAATGCATCAAAAGACAGTTTTAGACAATGGCCTGAGAATAGTTAGTAGTACAATGCCACACACCTACTCAGTGTGTATCTGTATATTTATCGAAGCGGGGTCCCGACATGAGTTCAGTGGACAAGAAGGACTGGCACACTTCGTAGAGCATCTGTGTTTTAAGGGAACAGAGACAAGACCGACATCAAAGGAAATATCCCAGGCCATCGACGGAATCGGGGGTATCCTCAATGGAGAAACAGACAAGGAGTTGACAGGGTATTGGGTGAAAGTCGCTCGGCCACACTTCTCGTTTGCCCTGGATGTGCTGGTGGATATGATTCGCAACTCCAGATTCAACCCATCGGATATAGAGACTGAGCGTAAGATTATCATTGAAGAGCTGAATATGTGCCTTGATTCTCCCCACGAGCGCGTGGACATGCTTATCGACGAAGTGATATGGCCAGACCAGCCACTGGGACATGATATCGCTGGGAACAAGGAGACGGTCAGCGTCATCGACAGACAGATGGTGATCGATTACGTGTCCAATCATTATATACCAGATAGTACCGTGATAAGCGTTGCTGGTGATATCAGCCATGATGAGGTGGTTAATTCGGTTATTGCGGCTCTCGGTGACTGGGGAAGAGGCAGTGCCGCTCCCTGGTTACCTGCTGACAACAGACAGGTGACCCCTCGTCTCCTGGCCGAGCAGAGAGACACGGAACAAGTGCACCTCTGTCTGGCGATGCGGGGCATACCCCAAATGCATCCCGACCGCTATGTTCTCAGTCTTCTTAATTTGATCCTCGGTGGAAGTATGAGCAGCCGCCTGTTCCTGGAACTGCGCGAGCGGATGGGGCTTGCCTATGACATCCATAGCCAGATCACCTATTTCCGCGATGCGGGCTCGATCAATATCTATGCCGGCGTTGAGCCGGAGAGAACTGAAGATACGATTAAGGCTATTCTCGGAGAATTGGTGAAACTGAGGGACATCCAGGTACCAGAGCTTGAAATTACCAGAGCAAAGGTACTATCGAACGGACGTCTCATGTTGCGTATGGAAGATACTCGCGGTGTTGCAGGCTGGCTAGGTAGCCAGGAGTTACTCATGGGATATGTACGCAGCGTTGACGAAGTGGTTGGAGTAATCAACGCAATCACTGCCAGGGACCTGCAGCGTGTAGCGAGCGAGCTTTTCGTTACCAACGGGCTCAATCTGGTCCTAGTTGGCCCTATACGGAACAAGGATCGTTTCGAAGAATACCTGCAGCTCTAACTCCTGTGTTGCTGTCTGTCCTCACAAAGCCTCTGTTTGGTACTTACCTAGTCTTCTTGAGCCTATGCGATGCAGTTACGACCACCAAGAGCCGCTCCAGCATAGCACAACAGAAGGGTCATGAAAACGTGAGTTATATCGCTTTAATTGACCACCAAACCGTATCAATTGCTGTCAATGGCTCTCAGCAGACTTGCGAATGAGGCGCTACTACGCTAATCTTAGTATCAATTAGCACTCTCTGATGGAGAGTGCTAATTATAGGTTTTGCGACAGAAAACAAATACTGAAAGGGAAGGAGACGAAGATGGCAATAAACCTAAGACCGCTGGCTGATCGTGTCATTGTAAAACCGATCGTCAAGGAAGAAGTAACAAAAGGTGGAATTCTTTTACCGGATACTGCCAAGGAGAGACCCCAGGAGGGTGAGGTTGTAGCAGTCGGCCCTGGCAAGATAGGAGATGATGGGAAGCGGATTGAAATGGAAATCAAAAAGGGTGACAAGGTAATCTTCGCTAAGTATGCAGGAACCGAGTGGAAACATGACAACGACGAATATATTATTTTGCGCGAGAGCGACATACTAGCCGTATCTTAGAACAGCCTACGCCTACTAACCACAATGGGATCGTACTAATATACTTAAATCAGAAAGAGGGGAAAACAAATGGCCAAACAGATAACATATGATGAGGATGCCAGGCGCTCCTTGAAGAAAGGGATCGATTCCCTAGCAGAAGCGGTGAAGATAACGCTGGGGCCTAAAGGCCGCAATGTAGTGCTTGACAAAAAGTGGGGGCCACCTACGATTACCAATGATGGAGTGACTATTGCTAAGGAGATTGACCTGGAGGAACCGTTCGAGAATATCGGTGCCCAGTTGATCAAAGAGGTAGCCACAAAGACGAATGATGTCGCCGGTGATGGCACTACAACCGCAGTGGTGCTTGCCCAGGCAATGCTACATGAAGGGATGAAAAACGTCGCTGCTGGGGCTAATCCAATGGCAGTCAAGAGAGGCATCGAGCAGGGTGTGGCGGTAGCGGTTGATGAGATTAAGAAGCTGTCAACTCCAGTGTCAGGGAAGGACCAGATTGCCCAGGTCGCAGCCATCTCGGCAGCAGATAATGAGATCGGTAATCTCATCGCCGACGTTATGGAGAAGGTAGGCAAAGACGGCGTAATCACGGTGGAGGAATCCAAGGGGGTCAAGTTCGAAACAGAGTACGTAGAAGGAATGCAGTTCGACCGTGGATACGTCAGCCACTACTTAATTACCAATACAGATCGTATGGAAGCGGTTCTTGAGGATTGCTACATTCTACTGGCCAACACCAAGATATCCGCGGTTTCCGATCTTCTTCCGCTCCTGGAGAAGCTACTCCAGGTCTCGAAGAACCTTGTCTTAATTGTGGAAGACATTGAAGGAGAGGCACTGGCTACCCTGGTGGTCAACAAACTACGGGGCATTCTCAACTGTCTCGCAGTCAAAGCTCCGGGATTTGGCGACCGGCGCAAGGATATGCTTGAGGATATGGCTATTCTCACGGGAGCCACGGTTATCAGTGAAGAGACGGGGAGAAAGCTCGATTCAGCTACCATCGATGACCTGGGACGTGCGCGCAAGGTGACTTCAGATAAAGACAACACCACCATTATCGAAGGCAAAGGCTCAGATGAGGCCATTCAGGCCCGAATCAAGCAGATCAAAGCCCAGATCGACGAAAGCACCTCAGATTTTGACCGCGAGAAGCTGCAAGAGCGATTGGCTCGATTGGCCGGAGGAGTTGCGGTTATCAAGGTCGGTGCTGCTACCGAGGTTGAACTGAAAGAGAAAAAGCACCGCGTTGAGGATGCTCTGTCCGCTACACGAGCTGCTGTTGAAGAGGGAATTGTCCCCGGTGGTGGGGCTGCCCTTGTAAATATCATTCCCGCCCTGGAAAAGATCAAGGCCAAAGGTGATGAGGCAACTGGAGTAAATATCGTAAAACACGCTCTTAAAGAGCCGCTGCGCCAGATTGCACAAAATGCCGGCAAGGAAGGATCGGTTGCCGTAGACTTCGTCATGAAGAGCAAGAAAGGGATCGGCTACGATGCCGAGAACGATGAGTACGGCGATATGGTGAAGCGTGGTATCATCGACCCAGCCAAGGTAACCCGCGCTGGTTTGGAGAATGCTGCGAGCATTGCCGCGATGGTACTGACCACAGAGTCCCTTATCACCGACATTCCTGAGAAAGATAAGCCGATGATGCCTCCGGGCGGTATGGGCGGTATGGAAGGGATGTACTAAACCCGATCAGGTTTTACCATAGAACACGCTGGTAATGGTAAAGGGAGTGCAGCAGTTGCTGCGCTCCCTTTTCTTCATAGTAGTACCACTACCCGGCCAGAAACAGAGCGCTTGCCTCCTTCGTGCTGTCATTGCCCTGACAACAGAGCGTATTGTGATCATCACCCCCCTCTCAGGAGAGGCCTCCACCACTATCATAGACATCTAGACATTCAGACAGCCAGGTATTCAGTCATTTGGATGTCTTGACAGCCAGGCTTTAGCAGCATATAGTATGCGCAGGGGGTTATACATGCTGACACTGGCAGTTTCCAACCAAAAGGGGGGTTCAGCCAAGACTACTACCACTATTAACGTTGGTGCTGCGCTTGCGGCAATGGGCAAGAGCGTCCTCCTGGTCGACACAGACCCTCAGGGACACCTGGCAGAGGGCTTCGGCATCGCTGCGGGAGCCCTGGATAACGAACTCTCTCTGGTACTCGATGGCAAGCTCTCGCTGCCGGAGATCATAATTAATGTTCGTCCCAATCTGGACCTGGCTCCCAGCAACATCAAGCTGTCCTATCTGGAGGCAATGCTGTTCAGCAGACACCGCCGTGAGGATAAACTCAGGAATGCTCTGGCAACAGTCGAGGGCACGTATGACACTGCCGTCATCGATTGCCCGCCTTCCCTGGGTCTCCTGACAGTTAACGCATTATCTGCTGCGGATTCGGTTCTTGTGCCCATGGTCTGCGAGTTCTATGCCATGCTCGGTGTCAGCCTGCTCCTCGATGTTATTGACGAGATGAGAGTTGAGCTCAACCCGTCGTTGCGTATTCTCGGTATATTACCAACACGCCTTAATCGCACCATCCATGCCCGCGAAGTCATGGAGCGAACCAAGGTAGAGCTTGAAGGACGTGTGAGGGTATTCGAGCCGGCCGTCGAAGAAAGCGTACGTTTCAAGGAAGCGGCTGCTGCCGGTAAAACCATTTTCGAATATGCGCCCAACGTAAAAGGGGCAGCAGCCTATCGATATCTGGCCGAGGAGATCGCTGATGGACTCTAAGGATTATAAAGCGAGAACGCTTGGAACACGCGCCAGCATATTCCGAAAAACCGACAGAAGCATTCCTGAACTCGAGCAGCCAGCGGAACAAGTACAGCCAGCTCAGGAGCACCCCTCGAAACCGCCTCGTATCAAGGCTACGTTTTACCTGAATCCTGAGGATATCCTGGCGATCGATGAAATGCAGAGCAATGAGTTCAGGCGAACAGGCAAGAAACCGGAGCGCTCCCACATCGTAAGCCAGGCTATCCAGTTGTTCAAAGAGCAACAGGTGTAGCCGCGGATTATGTGTGACGCAGCGGAGCCTACTACATATTCGAAAGAGCCTTTGGCCACTAAAGGTTGAATCCTGCTTTCGACCTGTGGTATAATCCAGCGAGGGATGCCGAGAGAACTTACGGTAAGCAATAGTTGAATTCCCTGTTTAGCATGTGCTATAATGCGAAAAGAGAGTGGTTCAGGACTAGGAGATCAAGTTAAAGAGGTTAGTTGAATTTTATCTTCGACCTGTGATATAATCCATCGGGTATAAGGGAGATGGGGAGAAGATGGGCGGAATCACTCAGGTTTATTGGGATCGGTTGGTATATCGCTGCGAGCGTTCTTTTGGGAACGCTTGGGGGACGGTGGATAGGGCAGCAGATAGGTGGGAGCAGCGAGGCGATTTTCACAGTTGTGGGGTTGGGAGTAGGATTGATGGTGGCTTTTCTCGGTGTGTACCGGATGCTGAAGCCACTAATGCAGGATAAACAAGATGGCGATGAGGAGCAGTAGCTAGTTGGGCACGAAGGGCAAGATAGCGATAGCACTTGTTATTGCTGTCGCTTTAATTGTAATCGGTGTTGTATTATTCCCCGTACCAGAACCGGGTGTTCACCTCGCCGCAAACTATGGCGGCGGCGGTGGTGAACCATTCGCTAAACTGGGCCCCATTTATGTTACCAACACTCTCATCACTTCGTGGATCACCGTTCTACTACTGGTAGTACTCTTCTTTGCTGCAACCCGCAATATGAAGCTTGTTCCCAAAGGGTTGCAGAACCTCGCCGAGATGGCTATTGAGATGCTGCTCGGTTTCGTGGAAGGCGTAGCAGGTAAAGAGAATGGTCGCAGATTCTTTCCAATCGTAGCGACCATTTTTTTGTATGTGTTATTCAACGCATGGATGGGGTTGCTCCCGTTTTTCAACTTTGTCACGG
>JAXHUK010000139.1:0-3461 GCA_034189725.1 Chloroflexota bacterium
TGCCAGAAGGGAAAGTTCCAGGGCATGACTGCAAGGATAACACCCAGTGGTGGGAATGTGACGAAGCTCTTGGATGCCTCGGTGTCGATTACTTCAGGCTGCAGGAATCCCTCAGCGTTCTCGGCGTAGTAATCACAAGCCCAGGCGCATTTTTCCGCTTCAGGTCTACCGCTCCTGACCGGCTTGCCCATCTCCTGTGCCATCAGCTTTGCATAAGCATCCGCCCTGTCCCTGAGGATGTTCGCAGTATTCTTCATCAGCCCCGCTCGTTCGGCGAAGCTCGTCTTTTTCCAGGTGAGGAATGCCTCATGTGATTTTTCTATGGCCTCTCTGGTCGCATCTGGCGTCATCTCGGCATACTCTTTTATCGTTTCACCAGTTGCAGGGTTTACCGATTTGATTTTCATGACGTTTCCTGTCTAAGCATGTTGCAGCATGTAGCACCTTATATTACCCGATTATCGACGCATATATCAAATGAGTCGAAGTAATGGTATAATTTTCCAGGTGAGTATGGAGGAAAGGTTACTACAGGGCAGAAAGAGGTATGTTGAATGGCTGGTTTGCTGAGAATAGGGCTCATTGGTACGGTGTTGGTTGCCATCATTGTTAGTGGCATAGCGTGCGCTGGGGACGAGGATATTTCATCGATTAAGTTTGGTGTGTTGCCTGTTGTCGATACCTTGCCGCTGCTGGTTGCAGATGACGAGGGATTCTTTGAACAGGAGAACATTGATATAGAAATAATTCCGTTCAATAGTGCCCTGGAGAGGGATGCGGCACTTCAGGCTGGAGAGATCAACGGCTATTTCGCAGACCCTTTGAGCGCCATATTGATGATCGATACGGATGTGGACATCTCCATGATCACCGTGGCTTACCGTGCCAATCCGGAAGATCGGATGTTTGCTATAGTGGCTTCGCCTGAGTCGGGATTCACGGAACTGTCTCAGCTTAAAGGGGTTGAGGTTGGTATATCCAGCGCCACGATTATTGAATATCTTCTGGACAATATCCTGGCAGAGCATGGTTTCGGTGAGGATGATGTAAAGAAGCTTGAGGTCAAGCAAATACCCATTCGGCTGCAAATGCTCCTGAGTAGCGAGATTGAAGCCGCTCTCTTACCGGAACCGCTTGTTACCCTGGCTGAGAGTGAAGGGGCAAAGGTGCTGACTGATGATCGAACGCTGGATACTACGCTTACCATCCTGGCACTTGACAACAGCATAATGAACGACAACAGGAGTCTCAAGGAGCGCTTTTTAAGGGCCTATGGTACTGCGGTGGATGCAATTAATGAGAATCCCGATGGCTACCGAGAGCTTCTGGTTGCCAATACCAGAATCCCGCCTGAAATAGAGGATGAGTATGTTATCCCATCTTTCCCTCTGCCAGATGTTCCCCCGGAGAAGGATCTAGCGGAAGTTCAAGATTGGCTTGTACAGAATGGACTTATCCAGGAAGCAATCCCGTATGAGGAAGTTGTGGCCCTGTCTTCCAGCAGTTCCCATTAGGTGGAACACCCTGTGAGGTGGGTCATGAGGTTTATGGAGTCGTTTCAGGGGATTAATTCCGGGATTATTCGAGGTCTCTTTACGATAACCTGTTAGAATCACATTGGGAGCGTAGATTTGATTACGGTCGACCGAGTTGTCAAATCCTATGATGCTCAAGACCCACCGGTGCTTGATGGACTCTCATTCGCCATTTCTCGTGGGGATACGATGTCGATCATCGGGCCTTCGGGCTGTGGCAAGACCACTCTTCTTTATATATTGGGTGGTTTGTTGAAACCGACATCGGGCAGCGTCGCCATCGATGGCGAAGAGGTCTGTAAACCACGGAAGAAGACAGCCATTATCTTTCAAGACTTCGGGTTGTTGCCCTGGAAGACTGTTTGGGATAACGTGTGCCTTGGATTGAAGATCAACAAGGTAAGCAATTCGGTGCAGAATGACGTAGTGTCGTCTTTACTGGCGGATCTGGGGCTCTCTCAGTATAGAAATCAATATCCAGTGCAGATAAGCGGAGGAGAGAAGCAACGGGTCGCTATCGCGAGGTCCCTGGCTGTGGCTCCCGACCTGCTTTTAATGGATGAGCCATTTTCGTCGCTTGATGCCATGACCCGAGAGAGGTTGCAGGACACTATCCTCTCAAAATGGCTGGAGAGAAAATTCACCTACCTCATAGTAACTCATAGTGTGGAGGAGGCTGTATTTTTGGGCCAGCACATTATGGTGTTAAGCAGCAGGCCTGCGGCTGCCAAAAAGATAATCCATAACCCTGGTTTCGGCATGTATGATCACCGTGTTCATGACGATTACTTCAAGGTAATAAAAGAAGTCAGACAGATAGTAGAAGAGTAATGATCTGGAATCTCAATACCGGTGATTCGGAAGCACAAGAACCGTGAAGCTCTCAAATCGTTCTATCTATCTCATATCCGCCCTTGCGATACTTCTGCTGTGGAAGGTTTTGGCTGTTCTCCTATCTTCGCCGGTGCTGCCTCCTCCTGAGGTAGCGCTGCAAACATTTGCTGAGTCTCTCAAAACACGGGAGTTTTGGGGGCATTTGGGGGCGAGTTCCTTCCGTGTTATTACGGCGATGGCGTTGTCGTGGGCTATAGCATTTCCCCTTGGGATCCTGCTTGGTTATGATCCACGGTTTGACAAGCTATTCTCTCCCTTTGTTTTCCTCACGTACCCCATCCCAAAGATCGTCTTCTTGCCGATTATCCTTGTTTTGCTGGGGCTGGGCGATCCGTCAAAGATAGTTTTGATAACACTGATTATATTCTACCAAATCTTGATCGCTACCCGGGACGGTGTCGTGGCCATCAATAAGAAGTATATAGACTCGATCAAGTCCCTTGGTGGCGGACGGTATCAGATTGTTCGGCATGTGCTTATACCTGCTGCCTTACCTCATTGCTTTACTGCCCTGAGAATAGGGACAGGAACGAGTATAGCTGTACTGTTTTTTGTGGAGTCTTTTGCCACAACCCGAGGATTGGGGTATTATATCATGGATTCCTGGGGCAGGGCTTCGTACGATCAAATGTTTGTGGGGATTATCGGAATGAGCCTGTTAGGCGCTCTTCTTTACGGCTTTTTCGGCTATCTGGAGCGGAGCTTATGTACCTGGAAGCTCCTTGAGAGCGGGCAGCCGGTTCTCGAAAAGGCCAGTCTGGGACAAAAAGGTAAAGCAGTCGCACAAAGAATCAGGGTTTTTGGCAGTATGATCAAGTTCAGTCATACGCTCTTTGCTATGCCGTTTGCCCTTGCCGCCGTAGTATTAGCGCAGAAAGAGGTGCCCATTACCGTAGAGTTGGTGATTCTTATTATTGTTGCCCTGGTTGGCGCGAGATCAGCGGCGATGGGTTTCAATCGCCTGGTGGATGCCAGAATCGATGCAATGAATCCCCGTACTGCTGAAAGGGCTATCCCTCAGGGGCTGTTGAC
>JAXHUK010000014.1:0-2080 GCA_034189725.1 Chloroflexota bacterium
CTGTTTTCTTCCGACGCAACTGATGAGAATAGCTAACTGAGGAGAGACAGCATCAGTGGAGTCTATACACTGCTGCGCTGCTCCAATTGCTCCGTCGATTAAACGATCGAAATTCGCCTTCATCAAGCGTGTGTAGGAACCCCGGGGAATGTCTCCTGCAAACGTCATGCTTTGCTCGACTTCATCTATCGATAGAATAGTACGAACAACCGCGGTTTTCGTCTCTTCATGTCGAAGATTCAACGGAAAAAGCAGTCCTGTAGCAGGTAAACCGCTTGAATGCTCCCCTAAATACTCCTTGTATAGATCGAGTGCAGAACGTCCATCCAATTCATAGAGCACATTACCGCGGGATCTGGTGACCAGCCGCTCAGGCCCAAACGGGTCCCAGCCGCCCAAAGAACCATAGCCAATCCGCAATCTCTTGCCATAGAGACCCAGCGCTGCAATCGTTTTAGGTCTGAGAGCTTCATCCCAGACCACAACTGTTTCTTCAAAACGATCGCTGTCACCAGCCAGTCCCCCCGTAACCTTGACGTTATCAGGTAGCTGTGCTACTAGCCCTCTCGCCAGATCGCTACCATTCACGTTGAGGCCATCTGAAAGCAAAAAGACGTGCATGAGGTCGTTCTGATCCAAGGAGCGCGCCAGGCAAACTCCTGCCTCATAGGAGCTTCCATCGACCTCATCCAGGTTTACTTGAGTCCCGTTGAATTGACTGAACTCGAAGTTCACCGCAGTAACCACCAGTGAATTATCGGATACTCGAGTACCACAAATCTCACCAGATGTAGAACAACCGAGGATGTGAGCTTTAGGATACATTCTGTGAATACTGTTTAAGATATCATTTTGTTTTAAGATTTCAGTAGCCCCGAATGCGAAGACCAACTGGGCAGAATCTGCACAAGCCCCCGGTGATGATGGAGACCACCCGTCCATTGCTGTCCAAGTTCCTTGCTCAATTCTCACAATATACCTCTTTTTAGCTCGCTTGGTGCTATCTAATCTAATTGTGTTATTCCGAGAATAGGCCTTAATCCATTCGCCCTGAGCCTTTCGAAGCACCGTTCATGGTTCGGCAAGCCTGTTCTAAGCGAAGTCAAAGGGCTCAACCACGAATGATGCTCATCACGTCTATTTTCATGATTCGATGGTAACAACCGCCCATGAGCGTTTGCGACGGATACCCGAGCGCGTCAAGCATTCCACTGTTTTTGTATAGTGTCCACTAGACCGCCAGAGAACTGCTCTTCGTTCACTACAGGTATCTCAATTGTAAAGGTAGCCCCCTTCCCCATCTCGCTCGTGGCAAATATATGACCACTGTGCTCCTGAACAATCCCGAAGCAAATACTAAGCCCTAGACCCGTTCCCGTGCCCACTTCCTTCGTGGTGAAAAAGGGATCGAATATCCTCCTGATAATCTCCTGAGGGATACCTGGACCGTCATCGGTAAAAGAAATACGGATCGTTTCCCCTATTCTCCGGGTCTTGATAATGAACGTTCCGCTGTCCTGGACTTCGGCAATAGCCTGCGCGGCATTTGTGATAATGTTCACAAATACCTGCTGCATCTGGTAGAAATCAGCCATGGTCGAGGGAAGGTCAGGATCGAGATCCATTGTCACCGTGATATTGTTGGAACTCAGGCGGTACCCGTGCATTTTTAGACTCGTTCCAATCACATCATTAAGAGATACGAAACTCTTCTCAACACTATGTTTACTGGCGAAGGAGAGTAGATGATGGCTGATTTTTGCAGAGCGTACTACCTCGCGGTGTATGACCTCAACATCACTCCTCGCCGACGCATCAAGATCAGTCCTGGACTTCAGAAACTCAGCGTACATTTGTATTATGGCGATGGGATTGTTAAGCTCATGTGCCACTCCTGCTGCGAGCTCGCCGACAGCAGCCAGCCGCCCCGCGTATTGAAGCTGCTGATCTATTCTTCTTCGCTCCTCCTCCACCCGCTTGCGTTCGGTGATATCCCTGATAACGACCAGGTCAGCAGAACGGCCCTCGTACATTATGGTTCCTGTACTCAGTTCGACCTCTACCCTGCTGCCATCCTTAT
>JAXHUK010000140.1:0-14583 GCA_034189725.1 Chloroflexota bacterium
GAGCTTATTCATATTATGCAGTCATATAAAGATGAAAGATGAGAGAAATAAAATCACAAGATGTTACCAGCACTGTAGCCCGACTGTGTAAGGATGCAAACTATTTCCTTGGGGATGATGTCATAGCTGCCTTACGGAGGGCACGTGATCAGGAAACATCCCCCGTGGCATGTCAACTCCTGGACCAGATACTCGAAAATGCTGAAATAGCTGCAAAGGAGGAGATGCCGTTATGTCAGGACTGTGGCCTCGCCATAATATTCCTGGAGTTAGGGCAGGATGTGCTCATTTCGGGAGGCGATCTCTATCAAGCGGTCAATGAGGGTGTGCGGCAGGGTTACACTGAAGGTTATTTGCGCAAATCCGCAGTCGCACAGCCATTTTCGGCCAGGGTCAATACCAGGGATAATACCCCGGCTATTATTCACACCGAGGTCGTGTCTGGCGATCGGTTGAAAATCACTGTTGCCCCCAAAGGTGGAGGCAGTGAGAATATGAGTCGGTTTATAGTACTGAAGCCTGCGCAAGGGCGTAAAGGAGTGATCGATTTTGTGGTGAATGCGGTAGAGGAAGCGGGGAGCAATCCCTGTCCCCCTACTATCGTCGGCGTGGGTATTGGCGGTAGTGCCGAGAAGTCGATGATCCTAGCCAAAAGGGCATTGCTTCGTACAGTGGGGGAATCCTCTGCTGACCCGGAGGTCGCGGAGTTGGAACGAGAGTTGCTGCAGCGTATTAACGCAACAGGTGTAGGTGCGGGGGGAGTGGGGGGTACGATTACGTCGCTCGCGGTGCACGTAGAGTCATTCCCTGCCCATCTTGCGAGTTTGCCTGTAGCAGTGAATATACAGTGCCATAGTGCACGTCACAAGGAGGCTATACTTTGAGCCGAGAAATGATTGACATTTATATACTGGGTAAGCGCTACCAGGTGCCGTCAACATTGACTATACAGGATGCCCTGGAATATGCGGGCTATCAACTGATTCGAGGGGTTGGTTGCCGCAGCGGTTTTTGCGGGGCGTGTGGCACGGTATACCGCGTTCAGGGAGATCCTAAACTCAAGTTTGCGCTGGCTTGTCAGACAGTCGTAGAGCCGAATATGTATCTTGCTCAGATCCCATTCTTTCCCGCGGAAAAGGCAATCTATGATATTGCGGAGCTTGAGCCGACAGGGGAACAGGTGCTGAAGCTCTATCCTGATATCATTACATGCTTAGGCTGCAACACCTGTACCAAAAGCTGTCCTCAGGACATAGAGGTGATGGCATATATAGCTGATGCCCTGCGGGGCAACGTCTCCGGGGCAGCGGAGAAATCTTTTGATTGTTTGATGTGTGGGTTGTGTGCTGCTCGGTGCCCGGCAGGGTTGCCGCAGTATAATATAGCGTTGCTTTGTCGCCGCTTGTATGGTCGTTATCTCACCACCAAATCAGATCACTTGGCGCAACGGGTGGCTGAGATCGAGGATGGGAAGTATGATACTGAGATTGCGAACCTTATGGGGATGTCAGGTGATGAGTTGCGCCACCTCTACAATGAGCGTGACATAGAGCGTTAACAGAAGGAGACGAACGAGATGTATTCACCTGAAATGATAGATAGTATTGCGAAGGCAACTGCCACAAGGGAGCAGCGCTTCAAGGAAACCTTCCCCACACTGAGTCCGGATGATAAATCGGCACTGCTCAATCGTTATCACCCCGACTTTGTCCCCGGGGCGATGCGAGAGTTGGCTATCGGGCCAAATAAAGGAAACCCTACCCCGAATGAGCTTGCAGACCTGCTTGAGGGGAGAAGCAGGATAGACCCTGATATCATCGACCTTGATGCTGTGGATTATGACGTTGATGTTCTTGTCATTGGTGGTGGGGGTGGTGGGGCTGCTGCTGCTATCCTTGCCCATGAGAATGGAGCCAATGTGTTGTTGGTAACCAAGCTACGCCTGGGCGATGCCAACACTGTGGGGGCTCAAGGTGGCACTCAGGCTGCGACCAAGCCCAATGATTCCCCAGCGATTCACTATCTTGACCTTGTTGGTGGCGGTGGTTTTACCAATATCCCTGAGCTGGCGGATGCCTTAGTTCACGATGCCCCGTTGGTGGTCCAGTGGCTGGAGTCGTTGGGCATGATGTGGGATAGGAATCCAGATGGCATGCTGCGTACTGAGAGTGGTGGTGGAACGTCGCGAAAACGGATGCATTCTGCGAGGGATTACACTGGCCTGGAGGAGATGCGCGTTGTGCGCGACGAGGTGCGAAACAGGGGAATCAACGTACTGGAGTTCTCGCCGGCAATAGAATTGCTCATGGATGATCAGGGACATGCTGCAGGAGCGATTCTGATGAATCTTGAAACTGACGAGATGATTGTTGTACGGGCAAAGGCTACCATCATTGCCACTGGTGGCGGCGGGCGTCTGCACTATCAGAACTTTCCCACTACCAATCACTATGGAGCGACTGCTGATGGCCTGGTGCTCGCTTACCGCGTGGGCGCTAAGCTTATCTTTATGGATTCAATGCAATACCATCCTACAGGAGTAGCTTATCCTGAGCAGATCGTAGGGCAATTGATTACGGAAAAAGTAAGAGGACTAGGCGCTCAGTTAGTGAATGTGGATGGGGAGCAGTTCATCAATCCCCTGGAGACACGGGACACTGTGGCCTCAGCAATAATTCGAGAATGTGATGAGCGCGGTCTGGGTGTGCATACACCAACAGGGCAGCGGGGCGTCTGGTTGGATTCTCCTATGATTGATATACTTCGTGGCCCCGGAACGATTGCCAGGGAGTTACCAGCCATGCTGCGCCAGTTTCAGCGATTTGGCATCGATATGTCCAAGGACCCTATACTTGCCTATCCTACACTTCATTATCAAAATGGGGGTATTTTGATTGATGCCCAAGGAGGAACCAGTATCCCAAATCTCTTCTCCGCTGGCGAAGTAGAGGGAGGAGTGCATGGCCGAAATCGGCTTATGGGCAACTCTACCCTTGAAATTTTCGTTTTCGGACGGAGGGCTGGTAAGGCAGCGGCTGAGCGAGCCAGAGAAACAAAACCTGGTAAACTGACCCTGGAGCATGTGCGCCAGTGGCAGCGCCAGATTCGGGATGCAGGGTTGGAACAACGGCCTCTTTCTCCGCTGCTGCTACCTGATTACACCCGACATGGGCGTGTGGCTAGCCTCAGCGGTAGTTTTGCCGGAGGGTTGGAGTAATGCAAAGGCAAACAGCTATCAGTGAAATCGAAGGATCGCTGGATATCGTATTGAACTCGTCGTGTCCACCAGTGGCACGGTGTCGTCTGCTGTCAAGCGGATTTGCTCCTCATCACACCCTCGATATAACAGAGGACATTACCGGGAGTGTTGCTTGTCTGGGTTGTGGTAATTGTATCGATATTTGTCCTGTACTGAGTCGGGAACCTGCTCGCATGGAAAAAACCGAGCAGCGTAGCTCTATGGCTCTGGAATCGCTGGTGAGTGAGGATTGCGATCGCTGTTTCAATTGCGTACTGGTCTGCCCGCAGGTGGATACTACTATCAAGCACTATATAGTGAATCGGCGTATGATAGAAGTGATGTCACGTCTCGAAATGAGGATTGGTGATGAGAATGAACTGGACTTGGACCTTTATGTAGAAGAGGCTTTGGCCTAGCTGTGGAGCGTTAACATGGACTTTGCAATTCCCGAAGAACTGAACATGCTTCAAAAATCCGTCAGGAGATTTGTCAAAGAGGAGCTTATGCCTCTGGAACGGGAGATCTTGGGGCGTGAAGGTGATCCCACAACAGGCAGGGTGGCTCTTCCTGCTGAGGAAGAGAACAGGTTGTCGGATATGGTGCGTGATATGGAGCTTTGGGGCCTGGGTGTCCCCGAAGAGTTGGGTGGAGTAGGGTTGCCTGCGCTGGGGCTTTGCCTCGTTGAAGAAGAACTGGCGAAGACAGTTATCCCGTTTAATTTTGGCGATGTTTCTCCTATCCTCTTTGATTGTAATGAAGCGCAGAAAAGTAAGTATCTTCAGCCAGTTATCGATGGGGAGAAGCGAGCGTGTCTTGCCATTCTGGAAGATACGGGCGCTGAGCCTATCTCCATGAAAACTACTGCAGTACGATATGATGGTTATTATGTGATTACTGGACAGAAGATATGTATGGCACATGTGACCGATGCTGGTGATTTTGCTGTCGTTTTTGCTGTTACTGACAAGGAGAAAGGCAGGAATGGTGGCGTAACCTGCTTTCTGGTAGACCGAGGCACTCCCGGATTTACTTCGACTGGTGGTGGGGAGAGGGTGGGTAGGCATGCCCAGGTTGTGCAACCCCTGTACATGAACTTTGACAATTGTCGCGTTTCGGTAGAAGATATACTGGGGGAAGAGGGCCAGGCGTTTTACCTGGGTATGAAATGGCTACCGGCAAGACGCGTAGTAAGAGCTGCGCGATGTGTTGGAGCAGCGGAGCGACTTCTGGATGTATCAAAGGAATATGCCAAAGCATGGGAATCGTTTGGGCAGCTTATGAGAGAGCGTCCAGGGGTGCAACGGGCACTGGCGGATATGAGTATCGAGCTTCAAGCGGCTAGATTGCTGGTGTATCATGCCGCATGGAAATTGGATGAAGGTGAGGATGTCCTGCAAGAAGCAGCAATGGTAAAGGTTTACGCTACTGAGATGGTGGAACGAGTTGCTGATAGGGCAATCCAGATTCATGGCGGGCCACTATACACCAAAAATCTGCCCCTGGAGAGGCTATGCCGCAACGCTATAGCGGCGAATACAACTGAGCAAGCATTGGACCTTCAGCGGATGGTCATTGCACGAGACCTCTTGAAATATTAGTCTGGTTGTGAGTATATAGAGATATCGAATTTATGGCTCGGAGATAGAACTACATATGTAGTCCAGAAACCGTTGTAACAATTGGAATGTGAGATACAGGTCTTATCTTTTAGGATTAGTCAGATTGAAATGAGGAGGGTATGGAAGATTTTTCAATTGATGATATTATAAAGAGGAGCAATAATAAGTCGAAATCCTCGAATGGCGGTAATAAGGGAGGAAAGCTGACACCAGGTCGGGAAATACTAACGGTCGTGGAAAACTTCGATGAGTCCATGAGGGAACAGCACCGTATCCTGACAAAGGCTGAGAAAGACAAAGCGGAAGCGCTTCTGAATTTGCTCAGGGACTGTGTGCCTGATAAAGAAGATATGTATGTTATTCGTAAGCTTATCGGTATAATGGGATTTGTCGCGGAGGCGCTGATCGACCTTGAAGTTGATTCACAAACTGGCGAGGCAGAAAGTTATCTCGATATATTTGCAGAGGAAGATCCTGCCCTTGCCATGGTTGCTTTTGGGCTTGGTATGGCCTATGAGCGGCTTAAGATAAAGGGTTCGTTCTAGTCCAGCGTTTCAAAGGAAAGCAAGATGTCGTTGCGAATTACATCGCCCCTGGATAGCCAGACAATCGAGAATCTCAGGTCAGGGGATCAAGTTCTAATCAGTGGTATTGTATACGTAGGTCGAGATGCGGCACACAAGCGTTTGGTTGAAGCCCTCGATAACGGGGAGAAGTTACCCTTCGATCTTCAGGGACAGACTATCTACTACATGGGGCCCTCCCCCACAAAACCAGGATATGTTATTGGTTCAGCCGGTCCGACAACAAGTGGTCGGATGGATGTCTATACACCTCGTTTGCTTGCTAACGGTCTCAAAGGGATGATCGGCAAGGGATTGCGTTCAGAAGCAGTGAAACAGGCAATACGCGAGTATAAAGCGGTCTATTTCGCTGCTACGGGTGGGGCGGCGGTGCTGATAGCAAGAGCAATCACTAAATCTGAGATTGTTGCTTATGAGGACCTTGGGCCTGAAGCCATACTACGAATCGAAGTAAAGGATTTTCCTGCTGTAGTTATCAACGATATCTATGGTGGGGATCTGTATGAACAGGGTAAGGCGGAATATCGAGTTAATTTGGATACAGCGAGGTAAGTGATTTGGACAAAGAAGTAGAAATCGATCTGGATTGGAATGATGATGACGTTGTTCCCGAACATGTTACTCCTGATATATTATTCTTATTCGATCGGATGATCGAAGCGACAATCAACGAGGTAGACCTCACAAAAGGTGATAGGGTATTAGATGTAGGTTGCGGTCGTGCTGTCGATGCGATAAAGATAGCACAAAAAGGGGGAGATCCAGTTGGAATCGAGCCATCGAGGACAATGCTTGGTCATGGAAAGACGTGTGTTGCCGAGAATGGCAAAAGTGTGAGCTTGATTCAGGGAATTGGTGAAAGTCTTCCTTTTAAGGCGCAGACGTTCGACTGGGTTGTATGCAAAGGGGCTCTGGATCATTTCCCCGATCCGTACAAGACGGTAGAAGAAATAGCTCGTGTTCTCAAACCAGATGGAAAAGCAGTCATCGCCCTCGCGAATTTCGAAAGTCTGGGTCACCGTCTTGGAAAGAATATAGACCGTCTGACAGGATTCATTCCCAGGAAAGACCCGAACAAAAGGCGGGCATGGGAAACCCCACCTGATCATACGTACAGGTATGATTATCCCCTGATTAAACATGTGGCGAGCTCTCATCTGGAGATTGAAGAGGTAGTGGGTATCTCTTTGCTCTGGGGAGCGCCGCTATGGGACAAGTTCCTCGATATTATGCCCAGGAAACTCTCCTTTTCCATTTTGGGGATGCTTGACGTACTGGCTCGTCGTGTTCCCAGTATGAGCGACGTAGTAATAGTCAGGTGCTGCCGGAAGTATGCACCAGCTATTGAGGAGAAAGCATGAAAACACTGTTGATAAATCCGCCGTATCCCTTTATGGAGTTCCCCATAATACCGATGGGGCTGCTTTATCTCGGTGCCGTGCTTGAGCAAAATAACTACGAGGTCGAGGTGCTGGATCTCCTTGTATCCAAGTACTCCAAGGATAAAATACAGGGAAAGCTTGAACAGTATCAACCGGATATTGTGGCTATCACCGCAGTGACCATGAACTATCCTGTTGCATCTGATATTCTCAAGTACTGTAAATCAGTAAATCCTGATGTCACTACTGTTATAGGTGGCCCCCATGTTACCTTTGCCGCTGAGGAAACGCTCAACGAAGCTCCCTGGATAGATATACTGGTGCGGGGGGAAGGTGAGCAAACGATGCTTGATATTGTCAGTGGCAAAAAGCTCGAACAGATAGACGGGATAGCCTTTCGTGCTGATGACGGAATACGGCTGACTGCAGAACGCTGTTTGCTTGAGACCCTTGATGAACTTCCTACGCCATCGCGGCATCTGTTCCCACTATCACGATATCACGCTCTTGCATCCCATTGTAGCCTCATAACTGGCAGAGGGTGTCCTTTTAATTGTATATTCTGTGTCGGGTCGAAAATGGGCGGCAGAAGAGCACGATTCCGCAATCCGAAGCTTGTCGTCGATGAGATTGAGCAGGTTCTGGCTCTGGGTTTCACTGAGGTTAATTTCGAGGATGATCTCTTCACGCTTAATCATAAGCATCTTCATGCGATCTGCGACGAGATACTTGCCCGGGATCTAAGGTTCAACTGGAGTGTTTTTGCTAGAGTTGATACCGTGAATCCCGAAGTGCTCCAGAAATTGAACAAGGCTGGATGCAAGTGGGTCTCGTACGGAGTAGAGAGCGGGAATCAACAAATCCTTGATACGGTCAAGAAGAAGATCACGTTGGAGAAGGTCAGGGAAAGCGTGAAGATGGGTAAGGATGCCGGGCTCAACGTTCTGGTTTCATTTATTCTGGGCTTGCCTGGAGAGACTAAGGAGACAATGGTTCAGACTGCACGGTTTGCACAGGAGCTCGAAACATATTACGGGTTCCATGTCCTTGCTCCCTTTCCTGGAACCGAGGTGCGCGAGAACAGGGAAGAGTATGGCATTGAGATACTGACGAATGATTGGTCGAAATATGATGCCAACAGACCGGTTTGTCGGACAGAAGGCGCTAGCCCCAAGGACATAACAGACGCTCTTCATAAATACTATAGGGGTATCAGGTACGCATCAGATGAGTCTGACGAATACGAAGTAGAACAGGAACAGTTGGCGAAGGAAGAAAGGCGTAGTCCTTTGGCATGGGCAATGCTCAACGGAGACATTGTTGAAAATCTGGGTGGGATAGCAACGACGGGCAATCCAGCACGGGACCTGGCTGACAGAATAGCAAAAGCTGTCCCGTATTCTCGACAGCAGATTGATGACAGTATCGAGGAATGGATTGATCGTGGTTTATTGGGATATGAACTCAGGAATGGCCACGTGACATGGAGATGGACGTAGTCCAACCGCTGGCTAACTACTTACTACTAAGTCTACTAAGTGATCGGGTGGCCATGGGGATTGCTGCTATTTTGGTTTCTTGTGGGTGTAAATAACGACACTTTTGGGGAAAAGATGGTCGAGCAACCCTTCCAGTCGAACGAAGAACCAGTTCTTGTTGGTTATTTCCCAGGCTAAGAACTTGTGATATAGCGAAGGGACCAGAGCTTTCTCTCTCCTCACACCGAAGATACAGCGCAGCAGCCAGTAGATTGAATGGAATGCGTGTCTGTGTCTAATTGCATATACAGTCAGATTGTTGCGTTGTAGCATATCAATGAGTTCATGCTCATGATATATTCTGATGTGCCCGCCGGGATTAGTGTGATAATCCTCTGATATCTTCCAGTAAAGGCTTTCCATGAAATGGCAGGGCACACTGACTGCCAGCTTGCCTTCGTTTTTCAGAACACGAACTAACTCCCGAACACCCTGTTCATCGTCGAGCACATGTTCCAACACCTCTGAGCAGACGATTTTGTCAAATGTGCCATCCCTAAAAGGGAGCCCCATAGCGTTTCCCTGAAGGACATTCCATTTCCCTTTCGTCTGATTTTCGTCGTCCATGGCGGCAAGCATTCCTTTTGCCGTTTGCAGCGGTTCGAGGTCATAGTCCATCGCACATACGGAACAATGGTCAAGTGTGCAAATATACCAGCTATGCCTTCCTGGACCACAGCCGATATCCAATACCTGCTCTCCGCTTCCTATGGGCAAGACATCAAAATCGATGGTGAGCACTTAAAGAACCTCCTTGTAGACCTCGATGGTCTTCTTGGCTGCAATCTCCCAGCTAAAGACTTCCTCTATCCTCTTGCGGGCTGCGATAGCCATGTTTTGCCTTAGTTGGTCATCTCCGAGCATGTGTTTTATTGCTGCTGCCAGTGCAGTAGGATCTGCAGGCGGTACCAGCATTCCCGCCCCATCACTTCCCACTATTTCGGGTAATGCTCCAGCCCTGGTGGCTATGACCGGCGTGCTACACGACATTGCCTCGGCACAGGGGAGGCCGAAGCCCTCATAGACTGAAGCGGTAACTGCTATCTCTGACATCGAGTAATGCTCAACTAGTTCCTCTACGCTTAGCCGACCGGTGAACTTGACCCTGTCCTCGATTCCTTGCTCTTGAATTATTCGGGGAGCATATCTGGTATAGTCACCTTGCCTATCCACGATGTTTAACTTGACATCGACATCGCCTTTGAGTTGGGCAATCGCCTGCAGCAAGAAAGCGATACCTTTTTTCCTGTCTTCAGTATTACCGACCATAATGATGCTGTTGGGTTCTTTTTCAACGTGATTGAGTTTTTTGAAGACAGAGGTGTCTATACCGTTAGGAACGATTCTCACCTTGTCGGTACCCAGCTTGAATACTCGCATTACATCTTCCGCTGAGCAATCGGAGACGGTTATTACCCTGTCCATCGTGTGGGCTACTAAATGCTGCATAATGAGGAAAGAATAGAATTTGGTGCGGTTGAATTTACTAACGAACCGGCGGGCTTGTGCTAGGTCAGCTTTCATATCTATATATATAGGGTGGTGAATCGTGGCCACTACTGGCACTCCCAATCCCTTGGTCATGGTCATACCGTATCCCAATGTTTGATTATCATGGATAATATCAAACTTCTCTTTAGCGATGATCTCGCGTAACTTCAGGTATGCTCTCATGCTAAAGGTAAAAATTTCAGGGAACATCTTGAGGCGCCACGCTACAACCTCGTAGAGGTTGAGTGGCCGGAACAGGTGGAGTGGATGCTTAAGCGAAGACAGCCCTTCTGTCTCATATAGATTTAGCCCTTCGATTTGGTGTAGCTTGACTCCCTCAGGAACTGCCGGGTAGGGAGGTCCCGCCATCACGTGAACATCGTGCCCCAGTTCATTGAGGGCCTTGGCCAGATAATATACGTAGACACCTTGCCCACCGCAATACATGTTTCCCCTGTATGTAAGAAGGCATATTTTCATTGTTTTACCTTACCTAACGGGATAGGCCATGATACCTTCCTCGACACGATGCTGCCTCCTTTGACAAATGATACGTTTCGATGTACTATTGCTTTTGACTCCGCGGGAGTAGCTCAGTGGAAGAGCCCCTGCCTTCCAAGCAGGTTGTCGCGGGTTCGAGTCCCGTCTCCCGCTCCACAAGCAATGATTCTTCAGTATAAGTGCGCCCTGATTCTCGCAGAGCAGCACAATGGGAACTGTTCATACGAATTATTCCAGTACTGTTGCTCTTGATGTTGCTCATGTCTATACAAAGTAAAGGCCTATAGCACTCACACCTGTGATATGCTAGGCCTGTTTGCTGTTGTATTCTCTATTTACCAGCAGCACATTACCTGCTTTATTGGTACATAAACAATCAATCGAGATAGGAACGCTATCGGCTGTTCCGGGCTATCTGGTAGCAGCAACTGGTACTATAAGTTCGAACCCGGCCCCCGATTGCATGGCACAATTATAGCAGCGAAGTGCTCAGGCTGCAACTATTACAGGGAAGAATCCTCAGCTTTGCTTTAGAGGAGCCTTGCAAGGTATACTATGTTGTTGAATGTTGTGGTACCGTACATTGCGTAGAATATCGTCTAGATACGGAGATGCCAAGTGGGTGTTGTTGATTCCATTGGGAATACACCGTTAGTACAACTGAATAATCTGAATGTCAATCCTCGGGTCAGGTTTATGGCTAAGCTGGAGGGAAATAATCCGGGAGGTTCGGTAAAGGATCGTGTTGCTCACTATATGATAGAAAAAGCTATAGAAGCGGGCGAGTTGGTTCCGGGAAAGACGATTCTTGAGCCTACGTCAGGCAATACAGGGATTGCTTTGGCCATGATCGGGGCGGCCATGAATTACAGGGTAAGACTGGTAATGCCCGAGTGCGTGAGTATCGAAAGACAACGTGCCATCGAAGCTTTTGGTGCTGAACTTGACCTTACCCCTGGTCAGGATTCGACGGATGGCGCTATTATGCGGGCACATCATATTATCGAGGAAAATCCCGGCCAGTACTACATGCCGAATCAATTCGATAACGATAACAATGTGGTAGCCCACTATGAAACAACAGGGCCTGAGATATTTGCTCAAACAAATGGCGAGGTGGACGTGTTTGTAGCTGGCATGGGTACAACCGGAACCCTGATGGGAGTTTCAAAATATCTCAAGGAACGTAAGCCATCGGTGCGCATCGTTGGCGTTGAGCCTGTAAGAGGGCATAATATCCAGGGACTAAAAAATATGCAAGAGTCCATGGTTCCAGGGATATTCCGGAGGGATGCACTGGACAGCAAGCTAATGGTTACGGATGAAGAGGCCTTTGATGCCACCAGGGCGCTGGCTTTGAAAGAGGGTGTATTTGTCGGAATGTCAAGTGGAGCTGCGGTAGCTGGAGCGCTTAATGTTGCCAAAGAGATGGGTTCGGGTACCTTGGTGGTGATTCTGCCGGACCGTGGTGATCGCTATTTGAGCACATGTCTGTTTATGTCCACGTGCGCCAAATGCCCGCCATAGACTGCTTTTAGATTAGATGCAAGATTGATGAGTAGTTACCGGGTTGCCCCAAAACCAAAGTCCTGCTCTGCCTCGTCTTCGCGCCCCAGCAACGAAAGCGCAATCCCTCGATTCAGGTAGGCTTTAGCATAATTGGGATTCAGTCGAATTGCCTTGCTATAGTGCTGCACAGCCTCTTCCAGGTTATTGGCCTCCATCAGTTGGTTGCCGATGCTATGATATATGTCAGCGATTAGCCCGGTGTTGCCCCACAGCTTCCTTTGGGGATTATTGAGGTGTTCTCTGAAGTCGAATCCATGAGGAACTATGTTCTCTACATCGATAGTGGCATTGTCGATAACCAATACAGAGAAAACGTGTGGTCCGATACCGAATGCGTCGTCGAGGTAGATTGCTCCTGTTTTCAGACCGAAACTTTGTGCCACTACGTTGTAGAGAATTGTTAGCCCCAAACAATTGCCAACCTTTTCCTCGCTCAAACTGAGTTGAGCATCGATAACTGTCATCAATCGAAAGTTGCCCTGTGTTTCATACCTTGTTGGCTTTTTTGTCCATAGCCAGTCAAAGAGACCCCTTGCCTTTTGCAGGTCATCACCAGGAGGGGTATCCGCCTCAATTTCTTTACATAACATATCGATCCTGGCCTGATAGACACTGAGCCCCTTCTGGTCGTTAATCCCCGATGCGATCAGCGCCCCCCAGGCCAGGTCTGGTTCAGTAAGCTCCAGCAGTTTCTTTTCAAATCCATTTTGTTCGCATCTCATGCTGCCTAGTGTACCATGAGATAGTTGATATCGAAAGCGTTCTTGGTTTCCTTAGAAATGGTGTCCTGATATAATACAACCAGGTGAGAATAGTGGTCAGCATTGCAAAAGACATAGAGGCGCAGCTACCTCAAGAGTTGTTACTCCTCATTGAGAGTTGCGCAGAACTAGCTGCCAGAGCTGAGCAGAGATTGTATCTCGTTGGTGGTGCGGTGAGAGACCTCTTTCTGAAACGACCTGTTCTGGACATTGACCTCGTTGTAGAAGGCAATGCGCCGGAGCTGGCACTGCAGCTTGTGGAGATCAGGGGCGGTGATGTGATAATACATCCTCGTTTCGGGACCGCAACGGTACGGCAGGGGACAATGAGCATTGATCTGGTGAGCGCCCGCTCTGAGACGTATGCCATGCCCGGAGCATTGCCTACTGTGACTCCAGGCACTATAGAAGACGACCTGTTCCGCCGTGACTTCACGATACATGCGATGGCGGTTCGTCTCGACCATCCACATTTTGGTGATCTGGTCGACCCGCACGGTGGATATCGCGATCTGTCCCGGGGTCTCATTAAGGTTTTACACTCTGAGAGTTTCAGGGATGATCCTACGCGTATCTGGCGTGCGCTGAGGTATGAACAGCGCCTTGGATTCAGTATGGAGGCATCTACGGAGCAATTGCTGCGCCGCGATGCTGGTATGGTTGATAGGGTAAGTGGTGATCGTTTGCGCCATGAACTGGAGCGTATTCTGGAGGAGAACTCCCCGGAGAAGGTATTCTGTCGGGCTGAGGAATTGGGTGCGCTACGGTATCTACATCAGGCACTCAAAGCAAATGGCTTGCTGGTAGAATATTTTGAGCAAGCCCGTCGTGCAAGCGCCGACCTGAAACCGGAGTTTAGTATTTATCTGGCGTTGTTGGTATGGCGGCTGGATGAAGAGCAGCTTGAGGGCTTTTTGACACGTCTCAGGTTCAATGGTGAGATTGCAAGGGTGCTGCGAGATACTCCTCACCTGAAGAGAGAGATTCGTGCCCTGGAGAAGGATGAGCTTCTTCCCAGCGACATCTACCATCTACTTGAATACTACAATCCACAAGCGATATTCGCTGCTGCTTTAACGACAGATAATGATAGAGTACGGGCTCGCATCGAGCTGTATCTCTCAGAATTGCAATATGTTTCTCCGGCACTTAATGGTGATGACCTGAAACGAATGGGTGTCATACCAGGGGAGAATATGGGGAAGGTACTGCAAGCTCTCAAAGATGCGAGACTGAATGATAAAGTGAAATCCAGGGAGTGCGAACAAGACCTGGTTCGCCAGTGGCTCATTGAAGGAAATACAGAGGAGATAACTATGGAAAGAAAGTGTAGTGTCTGTGGCAAACCATTGACAGATGAAAAGACTTCTGCCAGTTGCGCCCTCTGCGGGGCGGAGTTCCATCTCGATGTGAATGGCCCTGCCGGTAGTGATTGTGGCGGCCTCCTGTCACCTAAAGGACGTTGTGGACTTGCCTTTGTTTGTCAGCCCTGTTACGACAAAACGATGGGACAAGACTCAAAGTTTTAAGTGTCTGAAATTCCGGTTCATACAGGTATGTTAGTCTGGAGAGTTCGGCGCCATGTGTGCTAGGACGGCCGCTATATGCTTGGCTCCCAGTATGAAATCAGCGATCCTGATGTTTTCATCAGGAGCATGAGGTCTGGAGTCAGGATACATTACTCCAATCAATGCAGTTGGTAAACCGAGGGTATTAGTGAAGGAATACATCGGGCCGCTGCCAGCCATTGATGGTATAATCACCGGCTCCATACCGTAGACGTCTCGTGCTGCCCGGGTGACGGTATCGACAAAAGGTGCATCCAGAGGAGTTCGCGCTGGATTCTCCCCTTCCATAGCGGGGTCTATGATGACGTCGCTGAAACCGTGACGATCCA
>JAXHUK010000141.1:0-5382 GCA_034189725.1 Chloroflexota bacterium
TTTTTATCGAAGAGATTATCGTTGTTCACCATAAAGGATGTTGAAATGTGCTACATCCACTTCCAACGCTGTTTCTGATAGCAGATTGATCTTACCGATACCAAGTGCCTGAATATAAATCTTTGCGATATGTTCCAGCCTCTCACAATTGGTAAAGGCCTCATCTATGTCTCTACCGATTCCAAGTGTGCCATGGTTAGCCAGTATCACGGCATTTCGAGGTCCCAGTGCTGAAATTACATTTCGTGTCAACTCATCGCTTCCTGTGGGAGCATACTCAGTCACTTTTATCTCACCGCCGAGATAGATTACCTGGTCGTCGAGAATAGGTGGTATATCCAGGCCGGCAACGGAAACAGCGCTACCGTACACTGAATGTGTATGGATGATGGCATTTATATTTCTGCGTGATTTATAAATCTCGATGTGCATAGTTGTTTCGATGGAGGCGTTGAACTTCCCCTCAATGCGTTCTCCATCGAAACTAACGATTACGATGTCATCCCGTTGGAGTGTATCATAGTTGCGCCCGCTGGGGGTGATAGCCAGAAGTTCCTTCCCATCACGTTCATTAAGGCGCATACTTACATTTCCCGATGTGCCGACAACGAGGCCGTTCTGAGCCATATGTTGCGCGGTCTTGAGAACAATATCCTTTTCAAAATCCCATATACTCATTGTTCATCCTCGTTATAATCAGTTGCGCCGATTGCTATCGACAGTACAGAATATTAAAATAATACAGAGAGTACAAGCTTGAATACTACATGTGACGAGTATAATTCTGCCGGTATACGCGAAGCTGAAGCACAGTAAACGCGAGACCTGCTTCTACAGGTAGCTTATTATATCATAGATTCCTTTCTCCAAGGTATCCTCGTGACTGTGGGTAGCAAGCTGGAGATTTTTGTGGTATCCTAATACAATATATAATCGGATAGGGTAATGATTCCAAAGTATAATCCTGAAGCTATTGAAAAGAAATGGCAAGTGAGATGGGAAGCCGACGATCTTTATCAGGTAGATGAGAACTCAAAGCGCCCCAAGTGGTATGCTTTGACGATGTTTCCTTATACCTCAGGTGATCTTCATATCGGGCACTGGTATGCTATGGCTCCGTCGGATGTTCATGCTCGTTTCAAGCGGATGCGGGGCTATAATGTACTGCACCCCATCGGTTTTGATGCGTTTGGACTTCCTGCTGAGAATGCTGCTATCAAACATGGTATACATCCCTATACATGGACAATGCAGAATGTTGAGAACATGCGACGCCAGTTGAAAACGCTGGGTGCAATGTATGACTGGCGGCGTGAGCTCATTACCTGCCTGCCTGAGTACTACAAATGGACACAGTGGTTCTTCCTCAAACTGTATGAAGCAGGACTTGCATATCGAGGAGAAGCGCCTGCAAATTGGTGTCCCAAGTGCAAAACTGTACTGGCCAATGAGCAGGTTGTTGGTGAAGGGCATTGCGAGCGCTGCAATACCCCTGTTGTCAGGCGGGATATGGAGCAATGGTTCTTTAGAATTACCAAATACGCAGATGAACTGCTGGAGTACGAAGGTGTTGAGTGGCCGGAGCGGATTAAGCTGATGCAGCGTAACTGGATTGGTAAGAGTATTGGAGTAGAGATATCATTTGGGCTGGACTATGAGAACGTGGATGAAAAGGAGATCAGGGTATTCACGACCAGGCCCGATACAATTTACGGAGTTACATTCCTTGTTTTTGCACCGGAGCATCCCCTGGTTGCCAAGCTCACTACACCAGATCACGAAGAGGAGATTCAGCGTTATATCGAACGTGCGCGCAGTCAAACGGAGATCGAACGGCTGTCGAGTGAGAAGGAGAAAACCGGGGTCTTTACAGGTGCATATGCTATCAATAAGCTCAATGGCGAGAAGGTGCCAATATGGATTGCCGATTATGTGCTTCTTACCTATGGTACCGGGGCGGTGATGGGCGTTCCTGCACACGACCAGCGTGACTTCGAGTTCGCCCAGGACTATAATATTCCGGTACATGTAGTCATTGCTCCTGAAGGTTGGTGCGGAGAGGAATTAGAGGAAGCCTACATTGAGGCAGGTACTATGGTAAACTCAGCCCAGTTTAATGGTATGTCCAGTGATCTGGGAAAAGAAGCCATATCTGATTTTATAGAAGCTCAAGGTTATGGCAAACGAACCATGAGCTACCGGCTCCGCGACTGGTTGATATCACGTCAAAGGTATTGGGGAGCACCGATCCCAATCATCTATTGCCCCAAGTGTGGCATAGTTTCCGTGCCTGAAGGCGATTTACCGGTGTTGCTCCCTGAAGATGCCGAGTTCAAGCCTACCGGCGAGTCACCGCTGGAGTATTGTGAGTCCTTTGTGAATACTACTTGCCCAAAATGTGGTGAACCGTCTCGCCGTGAGACTGATACTATGGACACTTTTATGTGCTCCAACTGGTACTTCCTGCGTTATACCAGCCCGGGATATGACCAGGGCCCCTTTGATCCTGCGAAGCTGGCGTACTGGATGCCTGTAGATCAGTACACCGGGGGAGCTGAGCATGCAACCATGCATTTGTTTTATGCGCGTTTCTTCAACAAGGCAATTCGTGACCTTGGTTTGGTGAATTTCGACGAGCCCTTTACCCGTTTGTTCAATCAGGGAACTATTGTGATGGAACGACAGAAGATGAGCAAGTCACGAGGCAATGTGGTGAATCCTGATGAATATGTGGCCAAGCTGGGGGCGGATACGGTTCGAGGTTATCTTATGTTTGTCGGTCCCTGGGATCAGGGTGGCGGTTGGGATGATAGCGGCATTAGCGGTATCTGGCGCTGGTTGAATCGTGTCTGGGCTTTAACATTGGAGGGACAGGACACGAGTGAATTGCCCCCAATGGATCAAGCGATGGTAGATCAGTTGCGGCGACAGACTCACAAGACGATAAAGAAGGTTGCCGAAGACATTGAGAAATTTCGCTTTAATACCATGCTGGCTGCTCTCATGGAGTTTACCAATTATTTGAGTAGAGCAAGGGAGGGACACTCCGTCACAAATGCTGCCTGGAATGAAGCTATTGAAAGCTTGCTGTTACTTCTTGCGCCCACAGCTCCTCATATGACAGAGGAGTTATGGGAACGGACAGGACACGCCTATAGCATCCATACCCAGTCTTTCCCATCATGGGATAGCGAACTGGTCTCCGAAGAGCAGTTCACCCTGGTGGTTCAGGTGAATGGAAAGCTTCGTGATCGTGTAACCGTTGCAGCGGATATCTCTGAGCATGAGGCTCGTGAGATTGCGCTGAACCGTGAGCGCGTGCAGGCCCATACCGATGGTAAAAAGATCGAAGAGATGATCTATGTGCCCGGGCGCTTACTAAATCTGGTAGTTAGCAAGTAGAATACGGTATTGATTCTCGAATATCTGAAGAAATCAGGGAGAAAAGTCATATGCTAAAAGAGATTCGTGTTCATGCCCGAGCGGGGCAAGGGGCAATCACCACTGCGACAATCCTGGCGCAGGCTGCATTCGAGGACGGAAAGTACGCCCTGTCGTTTCCCACGTTTGGCGCTGCACGTATGGGGGCACCGATGAATGCGTTTGTCCGCATCGGGGATGCTCCAGTGCGCGTGCGTAGCCAGATATACAAACCGGACTATGTGCTGGTTCAGGATTCCAGTCTGCTCAAGGGTTTCGATGTGGTCGCTGGGTTGAAACCTGATGGGGTTGCTGTGATCAATAACACAAAGAAGCCTTCGGAGCTTGCTCTGAATACCGAGGCTAAGGTAATTACGGCACCGGTATCGGCGATTGCTAAGGAGGTTATGGGAAGAGCTGATCGTGTCAATACTGCGCTCATTGGGGCGTTCATCGCGATCACCGGGGAATTAACCATGGAGGCACTTGAACGGTCTGTGTACACACGTTTCAAAGGAGAGGCGGCAGATAGTAACTGGAAGGCGCTTATCGAAGCTTACAACGAGATCAAGAACCGGGGGAATAGTTTATGAAAATCACATTGGGGGCAGTGGCACCCCCAGGGGGGAGCCGTGTCAATAAAACAGGTAGCTGGCGTATGGCAAATAAGCCACGCTTCAAGCATGAGGGGTGTATTGCATGTGATGTCTGTGCCTTGAGTTGCCCTGAGGGTTGTATTTTTGGCACCGGACAAAACACGTACTACAACAATGAGGACTATTGTAAGGGATGTGGCATTTGTGCCTATGGATGTCCAGTACACGATATTGAAATGATACCGGAGGGGAAGGAAGATGGTTAAAGGAAGAATGTTGCAGGGGGCGCGAGCGATCGCTGAGATGTCTGCGTTATGCCGTCCCAAAGTTATATCGGCGTATCCCATAACTCCACAGACGCTCATTGTTGAGGAGTTGTCTCAAATAGTTGCTGATGGCGACCTCGAAGCGGAATTTATCAATGTTGAGGGCGAGCATTCGGCAGCGTCGCTGGTCCTGGGAGCCATGGCAGCAGGTGTGAGGGTTTTTACCTGTAGCTCGTCACAGGGTTTGTTGTTGATGGCTGAGGTGATTTTTAATATTGCGGGTATGCGACTCCCTATGGTCATGATCTGTGTCAATCGTGCTGTATCAGCGCCACTTAATATCTGGAATGATCAGCAAGACTCTATAATCATGAGGGATAGCGGCTGGATTCAACTCTACGCTGAGAATAATCAAGATACCTGTGATCTGCTCCTGCAAGCCCATAAAATTGCCGAAGATCACCGCGTGATGTTACCCGTGATGGTGTGCGCGGATGGGTATGTGTTGCCACATGCCTATGAAATAGTGGATCTACCGAGCCAGGCTGAAACAGATAGTTTCCTGCCGCCTTATCAGCCCATTTACTACCTCGATCCCAAAAATCCTCTTACAATGGGGGCCTATGCCGAGCCCGACAAGTATCTTGAGACTCGGTATATGATCCAGCATTCGATGGAGAGAGCTCTACCAATAATAGAGGACGTGGCCAATGAGTTTCAGAAAACCTTTGGTCGTACTGCAGGCGGCCTTTTTGAAAGATACCGCCTTGAAGACGCCTCTACCATAATAGTGGCCATGGGCTCGATGGCAGGAACTATCAAGGATGCCGTGGATGAGCTAAGGGATCAAGGGCAGAGGGTGGGATTATTAAAACTGATAACCTTTAGACCTTTCCCAAAAGAGGCTTTGTATAACGAATTGAGCAAAGTAGAAAATGTCGTAGTTCTGGAGAAGTGTATTTCTCTGGGAAGCAGTGGCCCTCTTGCTACTGAAATTCGGGCTCTTTTCCAGGGTCGTTCTGCTAATCCCAATATCAGTGGATTTGCCATTGGTTTGGGTGGTAGGGATATTACCATAGATAGTATCAAGGACACTGTGA
>JAXHUK010000142.1:0-5140 GCA_034189725.1 Chloroflexota bacterium
CCTGCTTCCGCAGGAGTGGCAGTGCTCCGTCATTGCAAGCGCAGCGAAGCAATCTCACTCCTCACACCACATGATTGCTTCGTCGCTCCGCTCCTCGCAAAGACAATAATGAATTCCTGTTTTCATCGTTCAGGGTCAGAAAGACACGCGAGATCAGGGGTAGACTGGAGCATCCGCTCCAGCGTTATCGGAGCCTCATGCGCCCTGGACTCCTGCTTCCGCAGGAGTGGTAGTATCATGTCGTTCTGAGGGAGCACTTCGGCTTCGCTCAGTGTAAACTCCGCGACCGAAGAATCTCCCCGTATGAACAGCCAGAGATTCTTCGCGGAGCTATCAACTGCCTGTAATTTTTCGTTCCGAGATCATTAGAACACAGTAGCGAATGGAAAAAGTCTGGTTTCCCATCCTCAAACGCTGTGTAAAATGAGCTTTTTGTGATATAAAGTAATGATATCGTCTATAGTATTTCTCATATTTCTCACCGTCGGGGCAACTCATCGTATGCAAGCAGGAGGCAAACCATGAAAAGCAAAGAGAATTCGATACCAAGACACGTGATGAGACGATTACGTCGTGATTTCCTGTCAGGTATCATCGTTATCGTGCCGCTATCCGCAACGATCCTGTTACTCTGGTGGTTGTTCGTATCTATTGACGGCATTCTGTCACCCGCCATCGATGCCCTTTTCAATCGACATATACCGGGAGTCGGATTCATCGCTATCGTGGTCATAATCTATCTCGCCGGGGTTGCTGCTAACAACGTTATAGGGAGTCAAATTCTCAAGCGCAGCGAGTCTCTGCTTACGGAAGTGCCCATGGTAAGAGAAATATACAAAACGTTCAGGCAGGTCCTGGAAAGTGTCGTCCTGCCCAATAAAGGGGGCTTTAAAGAGGCAGTGCTCGTCGAGTTTCCCAGGCCGGGCATGAAAACCATCGGCTTCGTCACCAATACGATCAAAGATAGTTCAGGGCAAGAACTGGTGAACGTGTATATACCAACGACACCCAATCCTACATCAGGGTACCTGGAGATTGTTTCCGCTGACGATATAGTCCACCTGGACATGACCGTTGAAGATGCGATCAAAATGATCGTATCAGGGGGCATGGTAGCCCCAGAGGTTATTGCCAGTATAGACAAAGAGTGAATCACTAATCGGACTCACCATACAATGCTAGTTCGTTGCTCACGTAACTATCTATTGAACTGTGGTATAATCCATGACATAATCGTTAGACAAAGATACAAGGGGTAAACGGCAGTTCCCTCAGGGAGACGTATGGCTGAAATATTCGATATCGAGTGGAAGAAGGTCGAGCAGATTATCCACATCGCCCTGGCCGAGGACGCAGTCCTGGACGACGTGACAACCAATGCGCTTATACCAGCGAATCAAGAGGGCAAGGCGCAACTGACGTCAAAGCGCGAAGGTGTGCTTGCGGGCATGGGAGTGGCCACACTTATGTTCCATAAAGTAGATACGTCGCTGAAGGTCGAGCAACTTATCGCAGAGGGCAGCCGTGTACAGTATGGTGACCGGGTAGCGACAATCGAGGGAAAGATTGCAAGCATCCTCCGTGCGGAGCGAGTAGCCCTGAACTTTCTGCAACACCTCAGCGGTATCGCTACGGAGACCGCCCGGTATGTCGAGGCTGTATCAGGGACCAGGGCGCAGATCACTGATACTCGCAAGACCACTCCGGGACTGAGGCTGCTGGAGAAATACGCGGTGCGCCTTGGCGGCGGGCGAAACCACCGCTACAATCTCGCCGATGCCATCCTCATCAAGGACAACCACCTGAAGGCCCTTCAATCTCAAGGCATGAGTTTGGAGGAGATAATCAAAAAGGCTCGTCAGCACAGTGCTCCTGCGCTCAAGGTAGAGGTGGAGGTCGAAACGGTTGAGGTAGCACAGGAGGCACTCTCCGCAGGTGCGGATATCATCATGCTCGACAACATGAACCTGGCAGCTATGCGCCAGGTAGTACAACTGGTACAGGGGCAAGCCCTGCTCGAGGCTTCCGGCGGCATTACCCTGGACAACGTACGTCTGGTCGCCCAAACCGGCGTTGACCTCATCTCCGTCGGTGCCCTAACACACTCAGCGAAGGCACTGGATATAAGCCTCGACCTTGAGCCTTGAACCGGGATACTACAGCACTTTGTTTTTCTTGTCTAGCCCTGCAACACAAAAGTGGACTCTTCCTCACTCTCGTGATACAATACACTGGAGACAGATGAACTTGCGAATTGAAGGGAACCTGAGGTAATGACAGACAAACCACTTTTAGATGTGAAAACGTTCGTGGAAAACGTAAACAAAGGGAACCAGAATCACAACGGGAAGAAAGTGCGATTCGGTTGGGTAAAACGAAAACGGAAATAAACAATCGCGTTTGTATGTCAGCCCGCCAGATGATTGTATGTAGTAGCCAGGATATCATCTCTCTCTGATATCTCGTCCCCCGTTTCTTCAGAACTGCTCGCCTTTTTAGATGTCTATGTCCACCTTTATCCAGGTCTTATGCGGCTGTCACGACTCAAGCTGGCTCTTGCTCTTTATCTTCATCATAGTCTCTTGGCAACGCTCAACCCCCCTGTAGAGTTCCCCGGTTCCACTATCAGATATCAACACCAGCACCCTTGATAGCTATGGAGGCTTGTTTCCCTCATTTGTATTTCCGGCTTTCGAGCGGGTGCGCAGAGCGCCAGAAACCAGGTGGAGGGGGAAAATCGTCAGGTTGCGCAGTCCCCCAACGCTGGAAAGGCTCTTTGTCCCTCCAGTCACCTCTGACATAAGCTCCTGCATCACGATTTTTTCTTCCACTTCCCCTTCTTCATTAACTCTTGTCAAACGATGCAGGGAATAGAGCCCGACGACAAATGCAAAGAAGAAGAGAAAATCCAGTTCCTTAAAACTCAAGGCATATAGCATGAGCTCTTTAGCAGGCCCGCTCCAAGAAAAGGTGAAGGACAACCCCCTCACGGCGAAGAAGTCAGCCAGAATGCCACCCAGTAACGGTGCTGAGGCAGCAACGATGTTGCTTAAAAGCCCGTGAGAGGCAATGTAGGCCGAGGCCTGACCACGGGGCGATAGTTTTAGGATAATATTGCCGGAAGCCAGACCAACACCAGCCAGAGATATGCCGCTTAGAACATGAATGAGTAC
This sequence comes from Chloroflexota bacterium, assembly GCA_034189725.1. Lineage (GTDB taxonomy): Bacteria > Chloroflexota > Dehalococcoidia > SZUA-161 > SZUA-161 > JAXHUK01. The sequence goes on from JAXHUK010000142.1 coordinate 3,174, forward strand.
CAGCAAGGGTATGGTCAGAAAATATTTTTCTGGCATAGTAGTAAAAGGCCAGGCAATAATGGCTACCAGAAATAATGTCCCACTTACAGAAAGTACAGACTTATTGCTAAATCGGTCAGCGAGGCGCCCCCAAACTCTTACAAAAAGGAGGTTTGTTACCTGGCTTATCATGATTAATATCGTTACCAGAAAGAGATCAAGCCCCAGCCGTCTCAGCATGTAAATAGTGAAAAATGGCGCCGCCAGATTTATGGCAAAATTCCAGAATGACGCAAAGATGATAAGATTCCTAAAATTACGATCAGCGAATGGTTGTGAGAGAAGCTTCGGCAGAGACGCTCCTATTTCTCCTTTCATTTCCAACTCAGGAATTTTCAGCAGGAAGGAGGCTCCAATCAGACCAAGAATAAGCCCGAAAGCAAAGATGATGGAATAACCGTAAATCTCATTGTGCCCTGACTTCCACGAATCAATAAAATAGCCTCCGAGCAAGGTAAGCGCAATAGCAAAACCAGTACCCAACATGGCACGCTGTGAGAAAAGTTTCCCCATTGTCTTCTCTGGAACAAGGTCACGCACCATCGAAAACCAACTGTTGCCAGCAATGGCACCCAGTACAGACGACGAGAACACGGCAAGCATGAGGAGAGTTATCCCCTGTTTCCCGAGAAAAAGTATAGGTATGAAGATAATTACAAGCCAGACCAGACGGCCACAAACGGCGAAAATGACAACGATAGCCTTTCGATTCCGCACTGTTTCAACGAGATAAACAGCAAGAATTTGTGAAATCTGAGCAAAAAAGGGTATCGCTGCCAGAATGCCAATCTCGAAGTTCGTCGCCCCGAGTGCTAGAGCAAATGCAGCCAGGAATGCACCACCCTGCAATGACCCCATCGCCTGAGAAAGAATACCATCCCAAACGATCGCTTTTAACCCTTTTTGTTCTTCCTCTGGTGACAGTACAGCATGAGGGCTGAACCTGTTTTTAATACTGGAAATCAATTTCAGTCTGTTCAACAAGCTTCCTCAGGACAAGAAGAGCAGCAGACCATCCTTCCTCTCTGATATCTCGCCCCCGGCTCTTCGAAGCTGCTCGCCTTTTTAGATGTCTATGTCCACCTTTATCCAGGTCTTATGCGACTGTAAAGACTCAAGCTGGCTCTTGCTCTTTATCTTCATCATAGTCTCTTGGCAACGTTCTATCTCCCTCTCTCACCGTCGATAACGCGCGCCTCATGATTATCAGACACAACTTCACCCAGCGAGAAGGAAAGCAGAAATGCCTGTCTCTGGCTGTATTACTCGAACCCCTTTATGTGCACTTTGCATCCGGGCAGGTTTTACGACTCTGAGTAATAATCCGCCCCTTCTGCCCTTAGCTGCCATCCCAGAGAACTTTTTGACAGCCTGTAGTACATTTTGCCACGGCTAAGTTGTCGTAACCTTACATGGCACAGGATTCAGGCATCTCGGAGAATGGAGAGCCGTCCCGTTCAAAGTCAGGCAAGTAGTCTTTTGATGCCCCTAGCTCCTGCACCCAACCGTTCTCCAGGCCTGCCTCATCAAGTGCATCAAGCACCTCTGCGTACTCGAACATTGATATCGCCCTGGAAAGCAATGGGGTCTCTGGAGCACAATACGACGGAAAGTATTGAGACATAATGCTTACCGTTACTGTGGAAGAGACCTCTTGAGCAAGCCAGATAAGCGATTGCTCGCTACCTGCCAGACCGTTGGGCAGAATCAGATGGCGCACAATCAGTCCCCGCTGTGCCACACCGTGTTCATCTACCGATAACTCCCCAACCTGTCTGTACATCTCTTTAATGGCACTACGAGCACATACCACATATTCAGGGGCCTGTGACAATCTCTGTGCCCATATATCGGATGCATACCGTAAATCGGGCAGGTACACATCTATAATCCCCTCAAGCTCTCTTAGTGTAGCGAGGGAATCGTAT
>JAXHUK010000143.1:0-27490 GCA_034189725.1 Chloroflexota bacterium
TAGCTCTCCTAGGTATAATCGCCATCGTAGCGATAATATCACGAAGAACCGAGGTAACTGTCGAGCAATGAGCAGCGCATTAACAGTAATACCATTTCCTCTGTAAACAACAAGGGGAGGCAGCGGCGGGTCTCACCGCTTTGCGAGAGTCCGAAAATAGGACCTGACCTGTGATTAGTCCATCAGGGTAGGTTGCCCGACGTCGGGCAACCTACCCTCGGTTGAAGAACCTCGCGATTTCCATTCATACCTCGGGATCTTCAATTAAATATGAGTAGGGAGTATGAATGGCAAAAAGGACAACCCTCTATAGCTCAGACCTTGATCCTGGATGAGGGCAGACACGGGCGTCTGCCCCTACGTGCTGCCGAACTCGTAGAGCGTGATGGCGGCAGTTACCAGGCCTGCGGTCTCTGCCCGCAGTATGCGGCTGCCCAGGCTTACCGGTGTGATGCCATGGCTCAGGGCAAGCCCCACCTCCTCGGCAGTGAATCCGCCTTCGGGGCCAACGAATATACTGACCTCATGAGAGCGTTCGTCTCGGGAATAGCTCCTCAGGACGTCACCGATACCCCTCGTCGTTTCACCCTCCCAGGGTAACAACGATAATCCTGTCGCCGATTCGCACGCCTCACTGAACGGGATTACGGGATGCAACTGCGGCAGCTTACCTCTCCTCGATTGCTGCGTTGCTTCAAGTATGATCCGCTGCCAGCGGCCAAGCCGACCGCTATCAGGGCCACCTGCCACGCACCGTTCGCAGACCACCGGGACAAAGGCGGTTACACCGATCTCGGTGCATTTCTGGAGAACAAGGTCGAAACTGCTCCCCTTGAGCAGCGCCTGATACAATGTGATACTGGTCTGAGGCTCACCCACAGAGGGGGACTTGCCTACGATCAGCCCTTCGAGACCGCTATCGGACACTTCTCCAAGCTCCACCTCATACTCCCAGCCGCTATTATCAAGGACAACGATATGATCCCCTGCCCTCAGACGAAGCACGTTGCGCAGCCGATGGACCAGTTTCGCTGGGATGGCTACCGTGCTCTGGGTAATGCAGTCCTCATTAATGAAGAAACGGTGCATTCTACGTTATCAGCATCCAGTTATCAGGTATGGGGAAGACCACTATGACTCAAAAGCTGCAATTCTGGTGAAAAAATCCGCTTGCCCCTGAAAAGTGACGACTCTACCTTTGTCGCTCAGGAGCCAGACCCGAAGGCATCCTTGACCTTATCGAAAAAACCCTTATCGTCCTGGGGCAATGTTGGCTTCTCCAGCGTTTTAGCCAGCTCTTTGAACAGCTTCTTTTGTTTGGCATCCAGAGATTGAGGACTCATGACATGGACCCTCACCAACTGGTCACCCCGACCATAACCACGCAGGTGAGGTACTCCCTTTTCTCTGAGACGGAAAATTCTGCCATTCTGACAACCTGCCGGAACCTTGAGAGCGAAGTCGCCCTCGAGGGTGGGCACCTCGATCTCCTCACCCAGCGCCGCTTGAGCGAAGTTTATCGGTAATTCATAGAGGATATCATCACCGTCTCGCTTAAGGAACTTGTGCTTTTGTACCGAAAGAGTGACGTAGAGGTTGCCTGGAGAGCCCCCGCTTTTGCCTGCATCACCCTCACCGCCAAGCCGAACCTGAGTGCCATTATCCACGCCAGCCGGTATCTTGACAGAGATCTTTCGAGAGACACGCTCTATTCCCTGACCCCTGCATTGTTGACAGGGATTGGTGGTTATCCTGCCCTCCCCATGGCAACGGTCACAGGCAGTCACATTGATAAACTGGCCAAATATACTGCGTTGCGAACGGCGTACCTCCCCGGTACCTTTACACTCAGGACATGTCTCTGGCTGACTCCCTGGCTCGCACCTGGTACCATTGCAGACCGAACATTTTTCAGTCCGCGCAACGTCTATTTCCTTTTCACAACCGAAAACTGCATCCTCGAAAGAAATCTTGATGGAATAACGAAGGTCGTTACCTCGCTGTGGACCAGCACGTCGTCCTGCACCCGTGGCACCCCCAAAGAATGCATCGAAGATATCACCGAAGCCGCTAAAATTGAAGCCATCGAAACCATGCCCCTGAAAGCCCTGACCACCAAATCCCTGAGACCAGTTATGCCCGAAACGGTCGTAAGCGGCACGTTTCTCGGGATCACTGAGAACCTCGTAGGCCTCGTTGACCTCCTTGAATTTCCCCTCAGCGCCATCGTCCCGGTTTCGATCAGGGTGGTATTCAAAAGCCTTTTTCCTGAAGGCCTTTTTTATCTGATCATCAGAGGCATTCTTTTCTACATCAAGAACATCATAGTAATCTCGCTTATCTACCATTACCTTTCCTACCCTACCCTTGCTAACCCTTTATTATACTGTCATTGTTACTTCAACACAAGTGAACCCGCGTACTTTTCACTCGTACCATTGGTACCAGTGGCTACAAAGTAGCGGAGATGACGAAGAGTGTGAAGGCAAACGCTCACAGGCGGTTGCCTTCAATCGAATCATGAAATAGAAGTGATGAGCACCGTTCGTGGTGAGCCCTTCGGTTTCACTCAGGACAGGTTTGTCGAACTATGAACGGCTCTTCGACAGGCTCAGGACGAACGGAATTAAGGTCTATTCTCGGAATAAGACGGTTGCTCAAATATTCAACCGCCAATTCGCCTCTGTCTTCCTTGACATCACACGGGCGTGAGCTTATCATAAGCTCAAAACTATACTGGAATCTGTAATCTTGACAGAACTCGCTGACCTCCAGGCCATTCTTGGTATCGATTTCAAAGATAATACCCTGCTCCAGCAATCCCTGGTTCATCGCTCATATTTGAACGAAAATCCCGAGGCCCCTCTGGAATCCAATGAGCGGCTTGAATTTCTGGGTGATGCTGTGCTCGGCTTTATTGTAGCGGAAAAGCTCTATCACCAGTTTCCCGACTTCTACGAAGGGGAGTTGACAAAACTCCGAGCTGCCCTGGTACGCGGTGAGACACTGAGCAAGGTTGCTCTCTCCTTGAACCTCGGTGAATTCATGTACCTGGGACACGGCGAAGAGGAAAGCGGGGGACGACACCGCCCACGAAACCTGAACTGCACCCTGGAAGCAGTTATCGGGGCCATCCTCCTGGATCAGGGGCTGGATGCTGCTAAAGGCTTCATTCTCAGGATACTGGATAGCGAGCTTGAGCGAGTGATAAAAGGCAAGGGAGTTACCGACTACAAATCGAGATTACAACAAGTCATCCAATCACGATATAAAATGACACCCGTCTACCGTACTATTGAAGAGGAGGGGCCAGATCACGCCAAGGTGTTCACCATCGAGGTGATGGTCGGGGATTCAGTGCTTGGTCAGGGTTGCGGACGCACCAAGCGAGCAGCAGAGACGGAGGCGGCGCGACATGCGCTAGAAAGCCTCAGTGAGGAATAATCAGATATGTTTGGTTTTCTCAGGAAAAAGGAAAAGAAAACGGAAGAAAAGACAGAGCAGAGCGTAAAGCGTACCCGCGATGCCTGGTGGGGCAAGGTGGTGCATCTCTTCGACCGCCCAACCTTTGGCGATGAGTTGTGGGACGAGTTAGAGGAGCTTCTGATCTCGGCCGATGTCGGCGTGAACACCAGTACCAAACTGATCGAACGGCTCAAACAGAGAGTACAGAAGGAAAACATCACAGATGCCGCACAGGTGCGAACCGCGTTAAAAGAGGAGATCATCTCCTTATTAACACTGGCAGAACCAGAGGCCTCACCCCCGGAGAACGGGGAAACAGATGTGATCCTGGTAATCGGGGTCAACGGTGTAGGCAAGACGACAAACATCGCCAAGCTGGCATCCAACCTCAAAGGGCAGGGGAAGCGAGTAGTGCTTGCAGCAGGCGATACCTTCAGGGCAGCGGCTATCGACCAGCTAAAAGTGTGGGGCGAGCGCATAAAGGTTCCCGTAATTGCACACCAGCAGGGAGGTGACCCCGCTGCAGTGGTTTTCGATGCCCTGGAAACAGCCAGGCGAAATGCCGACTTCGTGATAGTCGATACCGCAGGCCGCATACACACGAAATCCAACCTCATGGAAGAACTGAAGAAGATCCGACGGGTGATCGATAAGGCCGATATCGATCCCGTGGTGCTACTTGTGCTTGATGCCACTACGGGACAGAACGGATTGAGCCAGGCCCGCTACTTCACCGAGGCAGTAAAGGTGAACGGCATTTTACTGGCGAAGCTGGATAGCACAGCCAAGGGGGGCATCGTCCTCGCCATCTCCGATGAGCTCCAGATACCAATACTCTACATCGGCACCGGGCAGGAACTGGAGGACCTGGCACCGTTCTACCCGGAAGAGTTTACCGAGGCGCTTTTTTCTACAGAGAGTTGACGAGGATATTTCGTCATTCTGAGAGAGCACTGAAGTATAATGTCATTCTGAGGGAGCACTTCGGCTTCGCTCAGTGTAAATTCCGCGACTGAAGAATCTCCCCGTATGAACAAGCAGAGATTCTTCGCCTGTGGCTCAGAATGACATATTACAAGCAACTCAAGAAAAAGATGCGGAACGGGAAGAGGGAGGGGGGCTCTGGGCGACGTAGCAGCAGGAGACTCCGGGTGCTGTAGAAGTGGCTGAAGCTTGCTAACGAGGAGTGTTCGTGGTTCATGTTATTATCTGGTGGCTTCTTGTCCAAGTACTGAGCATACTAGCCTTACCTTTTACCACGATTCTGTTTAAAAACCTCCCCGATAGGGGATATGCCTTCGGCAAGGCACTGGCAATCCTCTTTGTCTCTTATATTCTATGGCTTGCTGCCTCAACTCACATCCTGCCTAACACCAGATGGGCCATTATCCTGATCATCGCCCTGTGTGCCATAGGCTCCCTCATAGTGTTCCTGCGCCGCCGCCATGAGATAATCGATTCCGTCTCCGAGAACCGTGGTGTAATTATCGCCACCGAGACCATATTTTTGCTCTCCTTCGTCCTCTACGCCGTAGTACGCTCCTACAATCCCGACATTCTCCACACCGAGAAGCCCATGGACTTCGCCTTCCTCAATGCTATTCTACGTAGCGACTATTTCCCTCCTCACGATCCCTGGCTCAGCGGGCATAGCCTCAACAACTACTACTTCGGGCACCTGATGGTGGCAACCCTTACCAAGCTCAGCGGAATATCATCGGCGATCACTTTCAATCTCTCTCTCGCCCTGATGTTCGCCCTGGCGGCCATCGGCGCTTTCAGCATCGTGTATAACCTGGTGAGGCTGAGTCAGGGAGCGTTCAAAACGGCGCTCTCTTTTGGCCTCGTGGCAGCGGTGTTTTTACTTATTCTGGGAAACCTCGAGGCAGTACTGGAGCTACTCTATGCTCATGGCCTGGGCGGTGAAGGATTCTGGGGCTGGATCGGCATTAACGGCCTGGATAATCCCACCGGCGGTCACTGGTATCCCACAGAACACTGGTGGTGGTGGCGTGCCAGCAGGGTTATCTCACCGGCCAACGGTATAGACACTATAGCCGAGTTCCCCTTTTTCAGCTTCCTTCTCGGCGATCTTCATGCCCACCTTATGTCATTGCCCTTTGCCCTTCTATCCCTGGCTTTTAGCTTGAACATCTTTGCCTCGATGGAGCCTATCGGGCTCACCTGGCTGAGAAAGAACCTCCCCCTCTTTGTCCTCACGATTATCTCCCTCGGTGCGTTGAGCGTGATCCATACCTGGGACCTCCCTATCTACACCTTTATCTTCATCGCAGCAGCTTTAATGCAGGCATATCTCAGGAGAGATACTGCGAGACAACATCGCTGGTGGCTGGAGTGGGGTATATTCAGCATCATCACGGTGGTGGGCATATTCCTGCTCTATCTCCCGTTTCATCTTACCTTCCAGAGCCCGGTCCTGGGCATCCTACCCTGGAACGGCCCGACCACTCGCTGGCTCCATTACCTGATCATCTGGGGTCTGTTCTTGTTCATTGGCATTTCATTCATTCTGGCGCATGTTCGCAGCGGTCTGAAATCGGTATCCTGGCGCAACCTGGGCCTGATTTCCCTGATAGTGCTGTCACCGTGGATACTCTGGGCCATAGTGGAGCTTGTAACCGGAGGCGGAAGCTCTATATGGGGGAAGCTAGGGCACCTCGCCCCTCTTTTCATCTTGCTTGCGGTAATCCTGCTCATTGTGCTTTGGAAGGTACAAAGATTCGAGGGTGATCAAAGGATTGTGCTCTTCGCCCTGCTGCTTTTGTTTACCGGCCTGCTGCTCACAGTTGGCTGCGAGCTTTTCTATATGGCGGATACGTTTTTCGGCCGTATGAATACCCTGTTCAGGTTTTATTATGCGTCGTGGGTATTGTTTGCCCTGGCCTCGGCATTTGCTCTGTATTACCTCTATCGCCACTGGCAGGTATCCAGTACTGCAGGGCGCGTGGTGAAATGGATCTGGCGAGGTTTCCTCATCCTGCTCGTCACCGGCTCCCTGATCTACCCGGTCGCCGCCACATGGAACAGAACCAACGCATTCTCAGCAAGCCCCGCCCTCGACGGCCTCGCCTTCCTGGAGCGCAGCAATCCATCGGAAGACGAAGCCATAACATGGCTCAACAGCAATATCGAGGGCAGTCCGGTGATTCTGGAGGCCGTTGGGAATGACTACTCCATGTTCGGCAGGGTATCCCAGTTCACCGGACTTCCTACCGTACTGGGCTGGGAACAGCACGAGTGGATCTGGCGCGGCTCAGACCGCGACCTGACAGGTCGGCGTGATGATGTCAACCTCATCTATGCAAGCAGTGATACCCGGCAGGTACAGACCCTGCTTGAAAAATACAACGTTTCCCTTGTCTACGTAGGGAAGTTGGAGAGAGAAGCGTACGGCTCAGCAGTGAGCGACAGATTCCAAAACTTCATGGATGTGGCATTCGAAAACCAGGGCGTTACCATCTATTCAGTCAGAGAATAGGTGAAATAGTTCAACCGTCAGGATTCAGCAACCAGGGGAACTCTGTGCCCTGGTGTCTATGTGGCAAATTTTTTTACTGATAGCCGAACACTCATAGTGAGGTTGCGATGATACAGGTGGCATACGTTGCCTGCTGGTGGCTGGCTCTGGAGATCATCGGCCTGGTAAGCTTTCCCCTGGTCTCAAGGGTTTGCAGCGGTTTAAGCGACAGGGGCTACTCCATCTCCAAGCTGGTAGGGCTTGTACTACTGACCTACTTCGTCTGGATGATCTCGGTACTTCATATACTGCCGTTCGGGATCGCCAGTATCGCTATCTCCTTTCTCCTGCTCGTTGCCCTGTCTCTCTTCCTGGGCAGGAACAACCTGAGGATAGCTGCCTGGCCACGAAGACAGATCGTCATCAGCGAATTGCTATTCGCTGCCTCGTTCATCATACTTCTGCTGATCGTACGGGGAAAACCGGATATCTTTTTCTCCGGCGCCAACGATGCCCTGTTCAATAACGCCTTTATCCAGTCGATTCTGCGAGGTGGCTACTTTCCCCCGCTGGACCCCTGGTTCTCCGGTGAAAGCGTAGCCTACTACTACGGCGAACACGTGCTCATAGCAACGCTCACCTCGATCACCAGAGTGCCGACGACGATAGCATTCAATCTGGCAGTGGCCATGTTCCCCGCTCTGTCTGTGTGTGCCTCATATGGTCTGGGGTACAATATCACCGCTAAAAAGCGTTACGGTCTCCTCGCCGCCCTTTTTGTCTGCGTAGCAGGATACACCTCGGGAGCATTTCAACTCTTAGCGTTCGCCTTCCACAGCAATGTACTGGGCTATCCTCCACCTGAAGCTACTACCCTCACGGACTGGCTGCTCTGGTTCGACTTCTTTCATGCCCACTGGGTAATAGAGGGCGCTATCATCCACTATCCCTATTCTGCTTTCTTGATGGGAGACCTGCACTCGTACTCGGTGAGTCCATCCTTTCAACTCATGTTTATCCTGCTCATCTTCGCCCTGTTCCAAAAAGGTCGCCTCAGCAGTGAACTATCCCGAGCGGATACCCGTATCGACATCGCTGTACTGAGCCTCTGCCTGGGGTTTTTCTTCATTCTCAATACCTGGGAGTACCCCACATACATAATATTCACCGCGCTCGCCTTCCTCTTACTGAGAATAAGGCCCAGCATAAAGGGTACTCTCGCCATCCCTGCGGCGATCATCGGCCTGAGCTTCGTACTCTATCTGCCGCATTTCATCACAGGCGTCATGAGCGGTTTTCACGGCCTGGGACTGGTAACAACGAGAGCAAGCATCGGCCAATTCCTCGAATTCGGTGCCCTGTTTTTATTCATCTCCTGCTCATTCATTTTTATACTGGCGAAACGGGAGATACTCCGAGCGAGGAAAACAATCCTGCTAGCTTTCTTTGTTCTGCTGGCTATCGTTGTAGTAGCTGTCCTGATCGACTTCCAACTTCTGGTAATAACGGTTCCCCTGGGACTTCTATCGCTCTACCTGATTTACAGATCAAAGCAGCAGTCTGCGAGGGAATTCGTACTACTTCTCCTTGTTATGAGCGCTGCGCTGGCGTTTTTCTGCGAATTCATCTACATCAACGATGCCCTCGATGTACCCTGGGAGCGATTCAACACAGCTATGAAGGTGTACCTCCAGCTATGGGTCATTTTCGGTACAGCATCTGCGTGCGCTGTATTCTATGTGGTGAGCAGTCTGGGGAGAAAAACGAAAGCCGTATGGATCACTCTGGTAGCAGTCCTCATTGTAGCATCCCTGGTTCACCCCATAGCGGCAACCACAGCCAGGTTGGGCGGCAAACATACTGACTGGGGGATAAACAGGGGAACCTTAGACGGGATGGCTTACGTCAAGATAGTAGACAAAGGCGACTACGATGCCATACGATGGCTCAACGAAGAGATACCGGGAGCGCCGGTGATACTGGAAGCGCCCTGGAGCGAAGGCGAACGTAGAAGCCGTGTATCATCGTTCACCGGATTGCCCACTGTTTTGGGATCGCGGTTCTGTGAGACGATGTGGGGACGTGGCTGGCAGAAGCTCGAGGAAAGGGATAATAACGCAGCTACGATCTACAATACGCTGGATAATGACCAGGCGCTGGAGCTGCTGAGCAAGTACGAGGTGAAGTACATTTATGTAGGTAGCCTGGAGCAGGAGGCCTATGCAACCGAGGGATTGCGAAAGTTCGCTCGCTATCCCGATAACTATAGCCTGGCATATGAAAGCGAAGGCGTTACGATCTATGAGGTAAGGACAGAATGAAGGCAAGAGCGAGATGATTCAGGTAGCATACGTTGTATTCTGGTGGCTCGCACTTGAGATTATCGGCCTGGTAAGCTTTCCCCTGGTCTCGAGGATCTGTAACGGCCTGGGGGACAGGGGATATTCCATATCAAAGCTGGTGGGGCTGGTACTCCTCACGTATTCCGCCTGGATACTCTCGACACTTCACATTCTGCCCTTCGGTATCGCGAGTATCGCAGTCTCCTTTTTACTGTTAGCTGTCCTCTCCCTCTTCCTGGGCAGGAGCAATCTAAGAATACCGAACTGGCCACGCAGGCAGATCATAATCAGCGACTCGCTGTTCACTATTTCCTTTATCGTATTCGTGCTCATTATGCTGGGAAATCCTGATATCTATTTCACCGGCGCTTCCGACTCCGTGTTCAACTACGCTTTCCTGCAATCCATTCTGCGAGCCGATTACTTCCCCCCTATCGATCCCTGGTTCGCTGGTGAGAGCATACAGTACTACTATGGTGGTCACCTCCTCACAGCGCTGCTCACTGTAGTTACCAGGGTACCACCCACCATAGCATTCAACATTGCGGGGGCTATGTTCCTCGCCCTGGCCGTAAGCGCCTCCTATGGCCTGGGGTACAACATTACCAGGAGAAAGCTCTATGGCTTTGTTACCGCTTTTTTCATCTGCCTGGTGGGCTACACCAGCGGAGCCCTCCAGCTCATAGCCTTTGTTTCACACCACGAGATCATGGGCTATGCTCCCTCGAATGCCGCTACCATCATCGATTGGCTGCTCTGGTTCAATTTCTCTCAAGCCCCGTGGCACATAGAGGGCGCAATCGTCCATTATCCCTACTTTTCATTCGTTATGGGCGATATGCACTCATACTCGATGAGCCTTCCTTTTCAACCCATGTTCATTTTGCTCATCTTCGCCATGCTTCAAAAAGGCCGCCTCGTTGACGAACCTGCAGGTTCGGATACGCTATTGGATATCTCCGTGCTGGGGCTATGCCTGGGCTTTTTCGCCATTCTCAACACCTGGGAGTACCCGACATACATTATATTCACCGTGGTCGCATTCATCCTGTTGAGAATACGGCCCAGCGTAAGAGGCAACCTCATCGTCCCCGCAGCAATCATCGGTTTGAGCTTCCTGCTGTACCTCCCTCACTACATCTCAGGTAGCATAAGCAATCTCGGCGGTCTGGGACTGGTGACGACAAGAACCAGCCTGGCCCAGTTTCTCGAATTCAGCGCCCTGTTTCTGTTTGCCAGCGCTTCCCTGCTCTTCATGGTGGCAAAACGCGATGTACTTCGAGGGCGCAAAGCATTGTTAGCAGCTGCCATCATTCTCACCGTCACTGTTGTGGCAGCAATACTTCTCGATTTTCAACTCCTGATAATCGTGGTACCGATGGGGCTCCTGTCTCTGTACTACATATATATTTCGAGTCCAAGATCGGTAGGAGGATTCGTAGTACTGCTTCTGCTTATGAGTGCGGCAATGATATTTTTCTGCGATTTCCTCTACATCAATGACAGCTTGAGCACACCATGGGAACGGTTCAACACGGTTATGAAGGTCTATCTACAGCTATGGGTCTTCCTGGGCACAGCCGCTGCCTATGCCATCTTCTATATGATGACCATTATGGGGAGAAAAACAAAGATTGTCTGGGTTGCTATGGTGGGAATTCTGATAGTGGCGTCTCTGATTCACCCCCTGGCCTCGACCACAAGTATGCTGAGCGGAAGAAACACCTACTGGGGATTAAACCGGGGTACCCTTGATGGAATGGCCTATCTTGAAATGGTGGACAAAGGCGACCATGATGCCATAAGATGGATACAGACTGAGATAGAAGGAACGCCGGTACTGCTGGAAGTGCCAGGGAATCCCAGTATATACTCTTCTCGCATATCAGCGTTCACCGGCCTGCCCACAGTCATTGGCTGGCAGCTCTGGGAGATAATGTGGGGACATCCGTGGGATGAGGTGGACAGAAGGGCCCGGGACGTAGACATGATCTACGATACACTGGACAATGACCAGGCGCTGGAGTTGCTGAGAACCTACGATGTAGAGTATATCTACATCGGCACGCTCGAACGTGAGCAGTATGAAGATGAGGGATTGGGGAAGTTTGCCAGCCAGGCGAATGATTATGAGCTGGTGTATGAAGGTGAGGGAGTAACTATTTTTAGAGTGCGGGATGAGTAACGCCCCCGAGTTCATTCGGGGTTTGCGGTGTAGTTCTGTGAATTCATAGAGTATGGAACAAAGAAAGGTATCATTGGTTGACCGTTTGCGCCCGCTTCTCAACTGGGAGGTCGGGCTTTATGCCTTGCTCCTACTTATCGCCCTGGTGATGCGTCTCTGGGACCTGGACGCCCGTTCAGTGACCCATGATGAAAGCCTTCATGCTATATATAGCTGGTACCTGTTCGACGGGCGCGGCTGGCATCACGACCCCATGATGCACGGGCCATTTCAGTTCTACGGAAACGCCCTGATCTTTTTCCTCTTCGGGGACACTGACTTCACAGTACGCCTTCTCCCTGCCCTGTTCGGCACAGCACTGGTGGCCCTCCCCTACTTTTTACGTCACCAGTTCGGTCGCCTGGGAGCGTTCACCGTTGCGTTTCTCCTCGCCTTTTCGCCTCTAATCCTCTACTATGGTCGCTACGCCCGCAACGAGATCTATATTGTCGTCTGGACGTTTATCATTGTTATCTGCATGTGGCGATACTTCGCGGAGAGAAAGGCGAGATACCTCTACATCAGCGCTGCCGCTCTGAGCCTCAGCTTCTGCACCAAGGAGGTAAGCTATATCAATGCGGGCATCCTTGGGTTATTTCTTATCATCATGACTGCCAGTGAGCTGGTACACATAGCCAGAAACAGGTTTAACCTGAAGGAGCTTTCCCCTGTTGCTGAATTTCTGCTATTCTTCGGCACCTTATCGCTCCCCCTGTTCTCGCCATTCATCCAGCTCATCCCGGGATTGGAGCTTCCCAGCGGCTTTCACTGGGCCAAGCTGCTCACATTCGTCATATTGTTCGTCATATGCGCAGCAATCGGGCTGCTCTGGAACTGGCGGCGCTGGCTCATCTCAGCGCTCATCTTCTACGGCATCCTTACTACGTTATACACATCGCTCTTTGGCCTCGCTACACCGTCCGATGTCTCTGCACTCGAGGGCATCAAAACAGGACTGGGCAGCGGCGTATGGGGCTCCGTGGACTACTGGATAGAACAACACGGCGTAGCCCGCGGGGGACAACCCCTGTATTACTACCTGGTCATTCTCCCTATCTACGAGTTCCTGCCACTGACATTCGCCTTTATTGGCGCACTCTACTACGCGATAAGGGGTAATTCCTTCTCCCGGTTTCTCATCTACTGGGCGCTAATCAGCCTGGGACTCTACTCATTTGCCGGAGAGAGGATGCCCTGGTTATCGCTACACATCGCCTTCCCGGTAATCCTTCTCGGTGGCATGTTCATCGGCCGGCTTTTCCAGGACTTTGATTGGCAGATGTGGAAAATCCGGGCTGTGAGAGGCGCAACCGTGCTCGTTCTGTTGCTTCTTGTCCCATTCAGTATCCATGTCGCTGTCCAGGAAAGCTACCGGCAAACCGATGATCCCCCGCAGATGCTCCTATATGCCGCAATGTCGTTCGATATTAAACACATTGTGTCTCAGATAAATGAGCTAGCCGAAGAGAGGGGCGAACACGAAGAGATGAGGATCAGCGTCGATTCCCCGCTCAACTGGGCCGTTTACTGGTATCTCAGAGACTACAAGCATGTCGGTTATTCCGATCTGAGCGCCATGAGCAGCCCTCCTGAGGGAACGGTTTTGCTCCTTGCATCCGACAATGAGGCCACCGCTCAGCCATATCTCGACAACTACGATGAAGGACAGAGATTTCATTACCTGACGTGGTTCCCTGAGGAATACCGGGATTTCAAACCAGGGTGGTGGTGGCGCTATTTCTTGCATCGAGAAACAAATGGCCCCTACTGGCAGTGGGAGGCCATAGCCTACTTCCCTCAAGCTTCTGAGTGACGTACAATAGTGTACTGGAAGTCTGACTTTGCAGACCTGGCACAAATCCCCTGGCCGCCTGCAACTGGCAAATCCGTGGTAGAATAGGAGAGAGGGAGCGAATATTGCTGAAGAACCGTCGTTTTTGGATTGGGGTCGGGCTTTCCATCCTGTTCCTATTTCTCTTTCTTTACCAGACGGACTTCACCGAGATGGGTCAGGCACTGAGGGAAGCGAACTATGTCTTTCTTCTCCCCGGAATAGCACTCTACTTTGCAGGCGTTTTCTTCCGTGCGCTACGCTGGCGTTACCTGCTGAGGCCGCTGGGTACATTCTCTTCCTTCCTCCTCTTTCCGCTTATCGTCATCGGCTTCCTGGTCAATAACGTCCTGCCCGCTCGCCTGGGCATAGTAGCCAGAGCCTACCTCCTGGGAAAGAAGGAGGGTGTCAGCAAGATGGCCGTCGGTGGTACTATGGTGGTAGAGCAGGTCTTTGACGGAGTGACCCTGCTGCTGTTTGCCGCTATCATCTCCCTCTTTGTGCCTCTGGGGGGGCTGCTGCAACAGGCTGTTTACATCGCGGCAGGTCTCTTCCTGGGAGCCCTGGTGCTATGCTTCATACTCGCCTCCTCGCAGCAACTTACCCAGTGGGCAATAGCGATGTTGCTGCGTATTTTACCCACACGGTTGGGTGAGAGAGTTGAGGAGTGGCTCAACCTTCTCCTTGAGGGATTGGGAATAATGCGTAGCCCCGGCCGGCTGCTCATCCTGTTAGCAATGTCGATGCCGGTCTGGCTCTGTGAGGCAGGAGTGTTTTACATGGTGGGGCTATCTTTCGATTTAGGTCAGCCGTTCTATGTATTCCTGCTGGCAGCCGCAATCTCCAATCTGGCGTGGGCGCTTTTGATGACCCCGGGAGGCCTGGGGCCGTTCGATTACTTCTGCCAGCAGACCCTGATCTATTTCGGGGTCGCTGAGGCTGCGGCCACATCGTATACGGTGGTACTGCACGCCGTCATCCTTCTGCCCATGATCGTGCTGGGATTCGTATTCCTCTGGGTAGAAAATCTCTCCCTGACCAGGTTAATGCCACAAGAAAACATACTGGCACAAGGCCATGACACAACTCCGCAAACGCGAGGTGATTAATGAATATCGGGATCATCGGTGGTGGGATTGCTGGGCTTACCGCGGCCTATGAGCTTGGCAAGCAGGGACACAGGGTAACTGTATTCGAAAAGAATGCACACCTCGGAGGCCAGGTAGCCACCTTCGAGATCGGAGGCGAGCGCCTGGAGGGCTTTTACCACCATATTTTCGCCGGTGATGTCGATATACTCAACCTGATGGCAGAGCTGGGGCTATCAGACAGATTGCTCTGGTTGGAGTCAAAGGTTGGCTTCTGGTGCCAGGAAAAGATATACGATTTCGTCACCCCGTTTGACCTCCTCCGATTCAAGCCGATAGGCTTTCTCGACAGGATTCGCCTCGGTCTGGTTACCCTCTACCTGCAGCGGTTCAAGAACTGGCGCAGCTACGAGGGCATCACTGCCAGGGAATGGATCACGAAGTATGCCGGCAGGCGAAACTATGATGTAGTGTGGGGGCCGCTGTTACGGGGTAAATTCGGCCAGAGCTCCGACGAGGTCGGTATGGTTTGGTTCTGGGGCAAGATTTATCTGCGCTTCGCTTCACGCAGTAAGGGGATGGGACAGGAGCGACTGGGCTATCTCAAGGGCAGCTTTGGGCTTGTGATCGATGCCCTGGCCCAGCGGATTTCCAATGCTGGGGGAACGATTTATACGGATGCGCCGGTAAGCCGCATAGTTATCGAACAGGGCAAGGCAACCGCTGTCGAGGTGGGGCAGGGCGATGCCGCTGGTTTGCATCCCTTCGATGCCATTATCGCCACCGTGCCCTCACCGACATTTCTCGATCTCGTTCCCCAGATGAGCGGTGACTATGCAGAAAAGCTGAAGAAAACGCGCTATCAGGCGGCGCTTTGCCTGGTGCTGACTCTGAACAGACCGCTGTCATCCATCTACTGGCTCAATATCAGTGACGCTTCCATTCCCTTCGTCGCCGCCATCGAACACACAAACTTTACAGATAGCTCAACCTACGGCGGCAAGCACATCCTCTATCTATCGAACTATCTGGCCCAGGATAGCCCGCTTTACAGGGCAAGCGTCGATGAGCTGCTGGCAGCGTATCTCCCCCATCTGAAGCGGTTCAACCCGGAGTTCGGCCCTGACTGGATCGAGGACCGTCACCTGTTCCGCGATGACGCCGGCCAGCCAATAGTCGGTATCAATTACTCACGGCAAATACCTGAACACCAGACACCCATCGAGGGACTTTATCTGGCCAATACCACGCAGATCTACCCCGAAGACCGGGGAATGAACTACAGCGTCCGCCTGGGAACGACCGTGAGTAAAATAATGCCAGGAACGTGATGTTTTCAAACAAAGGTGTCATTTTTCGAAAACAAAACGACTTCCTGGCACCAACGAGGTTGTCCAAGTTTAAGCAGAATGAAAATACCGGTTACCGCGAACCTTAATGAAGAGGATAGTTCACTTCTCTCGCACTCTGCTATCAGGGGAATGCTTATTCATTCCCTCTCTTCTCAATTACAGATGAGTCATTCAACTCAACATACCGCCAACGGAATTATCCTTGTGCAATTAGTTCGTTAGCTTTGTCCAACATATTGGGATATAGATTTGCCGGAACTTTTTCCCTACCCAATTTTTTTGCGACCACATATCTAGCGCATTGTGAGTTGTCACCTTGGCAATAACGATTCTTATACATCGCTCCCAAGCCTTCATCTACAGACATCTTGTCATTAAAAAATAAGCAACCCTCCAACAATTCACAGTCAGCCATTTTCCCAATCCTCTTTCTCTGATAATAAACTATTTCCTATTATATGGCGTGGGGAAGGAGATGTCAAAAGAAAATGAGCCTACATGTTAATCAGTAGTCATCCAAGCACTTAGATAACTGCGTACACGATAAACCAGTAAGGCGTTGAGATATCATCAACATACTGATCACGAATGAGTCGATGCTCAAGATGCTGCAATTCGAGAATGTGGTATACCATCACATTATGAGCCACCTTATTCAGTGGATTGTGTGGCAAGAGTTTACAGGTGTCATTGCGAGGAGCCGCAGGAGACGTGGCAATCTCTCAAATCCAAATAAGATTGCTTCGCGGAGCCTGTGCTGAGAAACGAAGTGCTCGCAATGACCTGGAAATCCGTGATTTGATTCTTAGCACCCGTGAGGTGGACTTTTCGAACCTGTACTCACGGATTAAGGACTTTTTAGAGACATTGACGCACAGGAGGTGATGATTTATCATAGCTCACACGCTTCTACAGTAGTTGATATAAGAAATCCCAGCCAAAAGTACAAGGGGGCTCACAACAAGAATGTAAAACAGACAACCACCAAACCATAATAATAAGGTGGTAAAATGAAAGTACTGGCTATTAATTCCAGCCTACGTAAAGGCGGTCAGAGCAGAACAGAGATAATGATGAACCATTTAGTCGAAGGAATGCGCGAGGCCGGAGCCGAGGTCGAGGTCGTTCACCTGCGTGAAAAGAAGATCAGATACTGCATAGGCTGCTTCACCTGCATGACTAAGACCCCCGGCAAATGCGTCCTTAAGGACGACATGAGCAATGAGCTGTTCCCTAAATGGCTGGAATCTGACCTGGTCGTCTACGCCACGCCCCTTTTCCACCATACCGTGAACGCCCCCATGAAGACCTTTATCGAGCGCACCTTTCCAATATGCGAACCGTTTCTCGAGCAAGACAACAGCGGCAGATGGGTCCACCCCCAGCGCTATAAGAAACCGGCAGTCGCAGTGCTTTCCGTGTGCGGATTCCCTGGGGAATCGGCGTTTGAAGAGCTCTCACACTATGTAAATTTCCTATTCCACGACGGTAGCCTCGTGGCCGAGATCTACCGAACCGCCTCACAGCCAATGATGCAGCCCGTCTATAAAAATAAGCTGAATGACATACTAAATGCCACCAGGCAGGCAGGACGCGAATTGGTGGAGTCTATGGCAATCTCCCCACAGACAATGGCACGGATCAAACAGCCCTTGAGTGATATTCAATCCGTTAGAGACATATCCAATGTATTTTGGAAGACCTGCATCGCCGAAGGGGTAACCACTAAAACATTCGAGCAGAAGGGTATGATACCGCGCCCCGACTCCATCGAGTCCTACATGTTGCTCATGCGGTTGGGATTCAATGCCCAGGCAGCGGGCGACACAAAGGCCACATTGCAGTTTGACTTCTCCGGCGATGTGGAGGGCACATGCTATTTTCAAATTAATAAAGGAAACCTGGAAACAATATTGGGAACCACCAGCAAACCCGACCTGTCTATAAAGGCTCCTTTCGAGGTGTGGATGGACATTGTCACTCGTAAGGCTGACGCCATGCAGATGTTCATGGAAGGCAAATGCCAAGCCGAGGGCGATATATCTCTGATGGGATTGTTCGGAGGGTAACCTTGGTACGGAGCTTAGATGTGTATCGGTCAAAGGATAAGACCAAACAAACCATCAAACTGAAAGATGGTCGCCAGCTTTGCTACGCGGAATATGGTGATCCAACGGGATTCCCGATCTTTGTTTTCCATGGCAATCCCAATTCCAGGCTTTTGTGGGGGGTAATGCCCGGCTCCCCTTTTCTTCCCGGAGTACGTTTGATCGCACCAGATCGTCCCGGTTTTGGCCAAACCGATTTTAAAAAAGGTGTGACCACACTTGAGAACTGGCCTAACGATATTGTTGCACTGGCCGATTCACTGGACATAAAACGGTTTGCTGTCTTCGGTCCCTCTGGCGGCGGGCCTTTTGCCCTGGCCTGTGCTTGGAAAATCCCAGAACGTCTGACCAGCGTGGGAATATTTGCCAGCGTGGGCCCATTTTTACCTGAAACAGCAGAGACCGCAGTCCCTTCAGTTCGATTGATGTGGAAATATGCTCCACGTCTGCCCGGACTGTTCCGTGTGCAAATGAAGTTTTTTGCCTGGCTGGCGCGTAATTTCACAAATCTTTACGTCAAGATGATACTCACCGAGTTCTCGGAAACCGACCGAAAGGATTACGCCCGTCTTAAGGTTGCCGACTTCCTTAGACCAGACCGTAATGAAGGATATCGCCAGGGAGGCATTGGCACCTGGTATGATGTGATGATACCTACCACCTGGCCTATTCCGCTGGAGGAAATAAAAACTAAGGTGTTATTGTGGCATGGAGAAGAAGACATCAGTGTTCCTTTAGCTATGGGGCGATACATGGCAGAGAAACTGCCGAACTGTGAAGCAAGATTTATTCCAAATGTCGGGCATTTCTGGATTTTCGAGCATATGAGTGAGGTGTTAGATAGGCTGTTACATCCTACTAGCAGCTAATAATGAAAGTGAGGAGGGGAAAAATGGAATCAGATAAAACGAACCAGACAATACAACTGAAGGATGGGCGGGCCCTCGTCTATACCGAGTATGGTGCTCCAAGATGTGTATAACGGGTAGAATCCCGATCATTCTTTCTATACCTGAGAACCATCGAGTTTGTGTATCATAGCTTTTCAGCACCCCCGGAGCGACTCGAACGCTACTGCGCGGTTCTTGACCTACTTATCCCTCTATCTCCCCACTACTATAACGTCACATCATAAGTCAATACTGCTTATTGACAGGGGCTATCATTCATGCTAGGCTAATATTTAGTGTAATGCTAACTATTTTCCTGTAGTAGCTACATGCTTTACACAAATCCAGCGGGGAGGCATTCGATGACGCAGGAATCACAAAAAGAGGAACTCGTCGAAAAAACCCTCCAGCTTAGTGATAAGGCGTTTCAGGAGTTGATCCCGATACTGCCCAAGGAGTGGCTCAAGCTGGACCTGACGATGCCCCAGCTCAAAGTGGTGCTGCTGCTTTTCCAGGAAGGCCCGTTGCGAATGAGCGTCATTGCATCTGAGCTAGGAGTCAGTCTGGCCACAGCGACCGGGATTATCGACCGTCTGGTGGAACGAGACATCGTGTTCCGGGAAGACGATCCCGATGATCGGCGTGTAGTTCTGTGCCATCTTTCAGATAAGGGTGAAAATTTAATAAGCGGACTATGGCATCTGTCGCGGGAGCGTACCCGGGATCTGCTGGAAGCGATGGACCTCCAGCAGCTACTGTTGCTCGGCGAGGTGCTTGAGGCGTTATTACAGGCTGGTGAGATGACCAGGGGAGGAGGATAAAATGCGAATTCTGGTAACCGGGGGAGCAGGAAGGCTGGGAATCAACATATGCAGGGCGCTTTTGAATAGCGGATTCCAGGTGCGGGTATTCGATCTGGACAACGAACGTAACCGGAAGAGTATCAAAAGACTCGGTGGAAGAGCGGAGGTTCTATGGGGCGACATCACACAACCCGATTCGGTGCGGGAGGCGCTGGAAGGGGTGGATACAGTAGTCCACATGGCGGGCATATTGCCCCCGGTGGCTTATGAGAAACCGGAGCTTGCCCGGATGGTCAATGTGGGCGGAACTGAAACGATCGTTGCTCAGATTAAAGAGAAAGGCAGATACATTCCCCTGATATTTACTTCCTCAGTAGCGGTATTCGGGCCTACCCCCAATGCAGAGGAGCCTATATCACCGAACAGGAATGCTCCCAATCCCAAAGGTATGTACGGCGAGACCAAGCTCGAAGCGGAGAACGTGATCAAGGCATCGGGGATTGATTACCTCATCCTGCGTCTGACGGCGGTCATGTATTTCGACCATGAAGTGAGCGACCTCAAGCGCATGTTCTCGGTTCCGCTGAACAATCGTATCGAGTTCTGCCATCCCGATGATCTGGCTGTGGCCGTAGTCAATGCCGTGCGCCAATTCGACGACCTCACGGGAAACACGCTGGTTATTAGCGGCGGACCTGACCAACGAATGCTGTATAAAGACATGGTCGGCTCCATTCTCCGCGTTATGGGATTGCCACTGCCACCTGCCGATAAGTTTACCCGGGAACCCTATTATCTGGATTGGTATGACACAAGCAAATCTCAGAAGCTCCTCGATTTCCAGCGGAAGACCTTTGCCCACTATCTTGAGGACTACTCCAGTGGATTGAAAAAGCGCTATTCCGCATTGTTCATACCGTGGATGCGCTACTTTGTCGGGCCGCTTCTGGGGAAGGTTGTCGTACGGTTCATGTAGCCAATATCCATCGCCAGATCAATGATTTCAGCGTAAACTACGTACTAACTATACCGAGGGCGCTTCCTTGAGGAAGCGCCCTCGGTAGTTCAACTAACCACAAACCCTTTGGCAGAGTCCCAGACTGTTACCAGCTTTCCTGTTGTAGCCGTGCAACAAGCCATTTCTTCAATCGCTCATCCAGTTTGCCTACCCACGACTCGATCTTGCGAATATCTCCACTGGCAATAGCTGCTCTCTCCTCAGGGGTCAGGTCATACTCCTTCAGCGCTTCTGCGGGATTCTTTGCCAGATGAGCAAGGAATGCGTTATCCTGAGAAGCCCTGTCCAAAACCGCCAGCACAGCGTTCACTGCGGTTACTTTGAATTCCGGGATTTTAGCCGCTGGGTCCAGGGCATCATTTGTTAGCATATTAACCGGCGACTCATTCCAGTGAAAGGCCATGAATGCGAGCCCCGGAGCCGTCTGCTCTGTAACACGAGCCGGCGTCTCTATCTTACCCCGCTCAGAAGTTATAGCCAGCATGTCACCATCTACGATGCCGAGCTTCAGAGCATCGCTGGGATGAATATCCACCGAGCCGCTGGGGCTCAACTCATCCAGCACCTGCGAGCGCCTGCTCATGCTGCCCGTGTGCCAGTGCCCCAACACCCGGCCAGTGGTAAGTATAAGCGGATAATCTTGAGAGACCGATTCCGCTGGCGACTGATATTCCACAGCGTGGAACTTGCCCAGTCCACGAGTGAACCTGCCCTGGTGGAGAGTCGGGGTTCCTGGATGATCCCTATCAAAGCACGGCCACTGTAGTCCATACCCATCCAATCGATCATAGTGGATACCACCGTAGATTGGCGTCAGAGTTGCGATCTCATCCATTATGTCCGCTGCGCTCTGACAAGCAACAGGATGCCCCATCTTGCGCGCCAAGGTAGATATTATCTGCCAGTCAGGTTTGGCCTCACCTGGTGGCTCGACAGCCTTCCTCAGCTTCTGCACCCGCCTCTCAGTGTTAGTGAATGTGCCATTCTTTTCGGCGAACACCGCTGCCGGGAGAATGACATCGGCCATAACAGCTGTTTCTGTAGGGAATATATCCTGAACTACCAGGAATTCCAGTTTACTCATCGCTTGTTTCACATGGCCGAGGGAGGGTTCGCTCATCATTGGATTTTCACCTACTACATACAAGGCTTTGATCGTACCTTGACTCGCAGCCTCCATCATCAGAGTAACAGGCAGCCCCGGTTTATCGCTCAGACTACATCTCCAGGCTGATTCGAATTTTCGACGAGCGTCAGGATCATCCACTTTCTGATAACCGGGAAAGACATTAGGGAGGGCACCCATATCGCATGCACCCTGAACATTATTTTGACCTCTCAATGGACTAAAACCGGTGCCCTCCCTTCCCATATTACCGGTTAGCATCAGCAGGTTAGCTACACTCTTGACATTATCGGTACCTGTCGTGTGTTGAGTTATACCCATGCCATAAAGGATAGCGGCCTTACCCGCACCGGCAAAAAGGCGCGCTGCTTTTATAATGTCGAACCGGGAAACCCCCGTTATTTCCTCAGCCATCTCGGGAGTGTACTGTGCAACAGTACGTGCTAATTCCTCAAAACCTTCTGTGCGTTCCTCGATAAACTTCTTATCATGTAGATTCTCTTCAATGATCACATGCATTATTGCGTTGAGTAAGGCTACATCTGTCCCCGGTTTGTGACGCAAGTGGACACTGGACAGTTTGGAGAGCTCAGTGGAGCGAGGGTCAGCAACAATGAGCTTGGTAGTGCCAGTTCCCACTGCCTGACGCACAGTTCGCCCGATGATGGGGTGACACTCAGTTGTATTGGAGCCAATAATAAGAAGGAGGTCAGCCTTGGCAAAATCGGCAATGGAATTGCTCATGGCTCCGTCACCGAAGGCTGCTAGCGCAGCAACCACCGTAGAAGCATGGCACAGACGGGCACAGTGGTCAATATTGTTGGTGCCTAATACTGCGCGGGTGAACTTCTGCACAAGATAATTTTCTTCGTTAGTGAATTTCGCTGAACTCAGCACTCCTATACTATCTGAGCCATATTTCGACTTGATTCGGGACAATCTTTCTGCCACGAGCTCAAGTGCCTCATCCCAACTGGCTTCACGGAAAACATCTCGCAGATTACCATTAACCTTTACGTCTTTACCACGACCTTCTTTCCTGATGAGGGGTTTAGTCAGCCTGTCAGGATGGCTGACAAAGTCAAAGCCAAAGCGTCCCTTGACGCAAAGTCCACCCTCATTGACCGGACTTTCTTTATCACCTTCCACACCAACGATTTCGTTTCCCCGCACACCTACATATAATGAGCAACCAACGCCACAGTAAGGACAGATCGTCTTTACCCATTGTGTTGCTTGCCGTGCGTGTTTGGGTACAAGTGCCCCTGTGGGACACCGCGAGACACACTCTCCACAGGACTCGCAAATGGATTTAAGGATCGGCTTATCCCCAAATGTGCTCACCTTGGCATCATATCCCCGGAAGGCCAAATCGATAGCGCCGACACACGCAACTTCGTGACAGGCACGCACGCATTTCGCACAAAGTATGCATTTGTTAGGATCACGATCGAAAGCAGGATGACTGTCATCAATGGGGAGTACCTGCGTACTCTTGCGCAATTGGTTGAAGTGCTCCTCTTCAATGCCCAGGTAGCGTGCGATCTTCTGTAACTCGCACTGCTGGTTTTTCACACAGGTCAGGCAATCACCTTGATGATTGGCCATAATCAATTCCATGGTAAAGCGACGCGAGCGATTCACCTGAGGCGTCTCTGTATGCACCACCATCCCTTCCGTTGCTGTAGTAGTGCATGAGGTCACTAAACCACGCATTCCCTCGATTTCAACGATACAGAGTCGGCAAGCTCCATAGGGCTTGAGGGTGGGATCATAGCAGAGC
Source organism: Chloroflexota bacterium (assembly GCA_034189725.1). Taxonomy (GTDB): domain Bacteria; phylum Chloroflexota; class Dehalococcoidia; order SZUA-161; family SZUA-161; genus JAXHUK01. The sequence continues at coordinate 23,509 of JAXHUK010000143.1, forward strand.
GTAGGGATATAGATACCAGCATCTAAAGCTGCTTCTAACACTGTGATTCCCTTCGGTGCTTCGATCCTACGCCCATTAATAGTAAGGGATATAGTGCCAACTGCTGCTTGGTCAACATCAGTGCCTGTTGTAGCTATTGTTCGCATCTCTGTTACCTCCGTAAGGGATTAAAATCCCATCAATTAACAAATTGGGAATCCTGTCCTAATCCTTCTCCAGATCACATCTAAGACATCGCTGAGCTTCTTCGATTGCCTCTGTCTCCGTCAAGCCCAACTCGACCAGTGAAAAGCCTTTAAGCCTCTTACTAACCGCTAGCGTCGGCATCGTGGGGCGAGCCTTTTCTTCCTCATCTTCCTCTTCAAACCCAGTCTGGTCTGTCTCCTTTTCGGGAAGTGCCAGTGTCTCATCTATGATTCCTGTACCGCCAAGGTACTTGTCTATGGAAATGGCCGCCTGCCTTCCCGCAGCGATTGCCTCAACAACTGATGCTGGACCGCTTACCGCGTCTCCGCCCGCGTAAACGCCTGCGATATTGGTAGCGAGCATATCCGGATCAACGCGCAACGTATTATCTTTGTTTCGGGGCAAGTCAAGATCATCAGGAATAAGCGGATTTTGACCAATAGCCCTTATGATTACATCATATTTTCTACTGAACTCGCTGCCATCTATTATTTCAGGGCGTCTCCTTCCACTCGCATCTGTTTCTCCCAACTTCATCCGCACACAACTCATATCAACATGCCCGTTACTCCGACTTATGTTAGTCGGTGCAACCAAGTACTCTATATTCACTCCTTCCCGCACTGCTTCCTCAATCTCTTCAGCAGCAGCAGGCATCTCATCACGAGTACGGCGATAAAGAATGGTGACATCCTTAGCTCCCAGACGCAGAGCGGTACGAGAGGCATCTATAGCAGCGTTGCCACCACCAACGACAGCTACACTTCTGCCGAGCCGTATGCTCCTGCCCAAACTGACATCGCGAAGTAACGAGACGCAATCTATCACACCCAATGTATCTTCTCCAGAAACCCCCATCTTAATCCCAGCATGCGCCCCAATAGCGAGGAAAATCGCGTCGTATCCTTGCTCGCGAAGCGCTTCAACCGAATCCACCTTTGCATTTCTCTTTATTTCAACACCAATCTTTTCGATAGCAGCTATCTCGGCGTCCAGTACATCTTCGGGCAATCTGTATCTCGGTATACCGACTCTCATCATCCCCCCTACATCCGGTAGTGCCTCGAAGACGGTTACTGCATGACCACCAATTTTCGCCAGATAATACGCCGCTGTCAGCCCTGCTGGACCTGAGCCTACTATGGCTACGCGCTTTCCAGAGGGTGATGCAACCTCCAATTCGCCAAGATCAGGCGTCCGGGCATGATCGGTAGCAAAACGTTTGAGTTCCCTTATGGCTATCGGCTCGTCGATCTGCCCTCGGCGACACTTAGCCTCACAAGGATGGAAGCAAACATAGCCACATACCGACGGGAACGGCATCTTCTCCCGAATAACAGCCACTGCCTCATCATATTTCCCATCCGCGATCAGACGAATGTAGCGGGGAACGTCTACACCAACAGGGCAGGTATGACTGCAAGGTGCCTTGACCAATCCCTTACATACCGCAGCAGGGCAATGTAGTTTCTTTATGTGCGATTCATATTCATCGCGGAAATAACGGATTGTGGAGAGCACGGGATTAGGGGCTGTTTGGCCCAGTCCACAGAGCGAGCCGGCCTTCACTGCCTCACCCAGCTCTACGAGCAGGTCGATATCCCCAGGGCGTCCTCTGCCATTGGTGATATCCTCCAAAATATCGAGCATCTGCTTGGTGCCCCAACGGCAAGGGATACACTTTCCGCAGGATTCAAGTTGAGTGAACGAGAGAAAGTACTTTGCCATATCTACCATGCAGGTATCCTCATCCAGTACGACCACACCACCCGACCCCATGATAGAGCCTGCAGCCGCCAGAGTCTCATAGTCGATAGGGGAATCAAGAAAGCTGGCAGGCAAACAACCGCCGGATGGCCCCCCGGTCTGCACTGCCTTGAAGCGCTTGCCATTAGGAACTCCTCCCCCGATATCGAAGATAAGCTCGCGCAGGGTTATTCCCATCGGCACTTCTACTAAGCCGCTATTGGCGATCTTACCGGTCAGGGCAAACACGGCAGTACCTCTGCTTTTTCCAGCGCCGATATCTGCATACCATTCCGCCCCTTCGTTAATAATCACCGGTATGCTCGCCAGGCTCTTTACATTGTTGATATTTGTCGGTTTGCCCCATAGGCCTGACTGTGCGGGGAATGGTGGCCGAGAACGGGGCATACCTCTACTCCCTTCGATTGATGCCATCAACGCTGTCTCTTCACCACAAACGAAAGCCCCTGCACCTTCCTTAATGTGCAGCACGAAACTGAAACCCGATCCCAGGATATTCTCACCGAGGAATCCACGTTGCTCTGCTTGCTCAAGAGCAATGCGCAAACGCTTAATCGCCAGGGGATACTCAGCTCTACAATAGATGTAGCCTTCATGAGCTCCGATAGCATAGGCAGCGATGATCATTCCCTCGATAACCGTATGTGGGTCCCCCTCCATAGTGCTTCGATCCATAAATGCGCCCGGGTCACCTTCGTCGGCATTACAAATCATGTATTTCTCCCCACCCGGGGCCTTGCGGCAGAACTCCCATTTCTGTGCCGTAGGGAAACCAGCGCCACCACGTCCTCTCAGACCTGAGCGTCGAACCTCATCTATGACCAGCTCGGGAGACATCTCTGAGAGCACTTTCCTCAGTGCTTTATAACCACCTGCAGCAATATAATCGTCTATTTTTTCCGGGTTGATGCGACCGCAGTTACGCAAGATCAAACGCTTCTGGTTTTTATAGAATCTGATCTCGCCGTAGTGAGCTACTGCTTCCCCGGTAACAGGGTCGCGGTAGAATAAGCGCTCAACAGGCTTACCTTTCACCAAATGTGAGTGGACGATCTCTGACACATCATCTACCGTGACATGAGCGTAAAATATACCTTCAGGTTCAATGACCACAATCGGTCCCTGTTGGCAAAAACCATGGCAACCAGTAAAATCAACCTTGATATTGGCTAACTCTGCCCGTCTCACCTCTCCTTCCAGCGCAGTGCGAATCTGCTCAGACTTGGATGAGGCACAACCAGTTCCCTGGCAGACCAGAACGCTGCACTGCCCATTGCTCGGGCCATTGCCATTCCCTTTCGTACCCATATTACTTCTCCTCTATCTCTACCCTGTGTTCAAGGACGTCAGCCACTTTTTTGGGCGTCATCTGACCATAGGTATCATTATTAATTACCATCGTCGGTGCCAAAGCGCAAGCACCAATGCAAGCCACAGTCTCCAGTGCATACTCGAAATCAGAGGTGCTTTCTCCAGGTTTTATGCCTAGCCGCCGCTCCACCTCTTTTAATACTCTCGCTCCTCCCTTTACATGACAGGCTGTTCCACGACAGACTCTAACAACATTTCGACCAGTGGGAGTAAGTTTAAACTGAGCATAAAACGTCGCCACACCAAATACCGTGCTCTCCTGTTCACCGATAAACCGGGCTATCTGTCTCATTGCTTGCTCGGGTAAATAACCAAATTCCCACTGCACTTGCTGAAGTATCGGGATCAACTCACTCTGTTCACCTTTATATGACTTCAGTATCTCAATAACCCGGTTCTCTATATCCTTTTCATCTTCTTGAGCGCATACACAAACGTTCTCAGTCATTTGCTGTACTGTCACTTCTCACCTCCTGAAATCTCTCCTATCCATCTCACAGAGACCGATAAACCTCACAGTTTGACCATTCCCGAACACGATCCAATATCGACTAATAACTACCATTTCTCCTGCTGCAAACGACACCAGACCCACGTACTCAATCGCTTGTCCAGCTTGCCAACCCACGACTCTATGCGGCGCAAATCACCCGATGCC
>JAXHUK010000144.1:0-15984 GCA_034189725.1 Chloroflexota bacterium
CCTGCCTCAACGCCACCAGCTCCCGTTCTTTTTGCTGTATCTCGCTCAGATTGACCCTGTAGGCATCACCTTTATCTTTTCCCTGGACTTCGTAGTTAGTCATTATTCGTTCTCGCCCTTCCACACCCAGCTCCGTGCCACAGAGAGGACACTCAGCCTCCCCCTGCCCAAGTAAAACAAGCTTGCTCTTTAGCTCCTCCATGTCTCTCTTCAGTTGAGAATTAATAGAGTTCAGGTAGTGGATTCGATTAGAAAGCTCCTCAACGCATTCTCTCTTTTTCCCCAGGTCTTGTTCTCGCCTGATCAGATCATCCAGTTGTGCCTTTATACCAGCACTATTGTCCGTATAACTCGACAACACCCTCTCATATCTTTCAATCCTGGAACGGTGTTCTTGAGCACGACCACCCAGATAATGAAGCTGCTGATTAGCCTGCTCGATTTGCCTTGCGATCTCCTTGTTTTGCTCCTCTTTAAACTTCAGGGTATCCCTGTACTGCCGCAGGTTGTTCAGGGCAATTTCTTTTTTCTCGATATCACCACTTACGACTGAAACAGCCTCCTGTGTTTCACGTAGTTCAGCTTCGTATTTCTCTCTCTGCCCCACCTGTTGCCCAATCCTGATAAGATCGTCACTGCGACTACGATGCTCGAGTTCCCTTTCCTTAGAACTGTTTCTGGCAAGCTTCTCAAGATCGTCATAGAGCGAAAGGCCAAGAATATTTGCAAGGACCTCCTTGCGCTCGCCAGGCCTCTTCAGGCTAAACTCATCAGAGCGACCCTGAAGCAATAGAGCGCTGTTAATAAATGTCTGGTAATCCATACGCAGTATCTCAATGATTTTACGCTGGGTTTCACCAATGGAGTTACCCGTTATCGGCGTAAAACCCTGTGCAGTCTCAACCTGTAGCTCCAGGACAGTTTGGCCCGCACGTTTTAATCCACCTTTTACCCGCTTGCGCAGGACGCGGTAGTTAGTGTGGCCGACCGTGAACTCAAACTCTACCTCCATCTCTGCTTCGCCCAGGTATATGAGATCATCATCGCTTCTGGCCCTGGCTTTCCCCCACAGAGCCCAGGTGATGGCATCGAGCAGTGCCGATTTACCATTACCATTGTCACCGCAAAGACAGGCCACATGGAAGCCCTCGAAATAGAGCTGCGGTGCGCTATTGCGGTAACACATGAAGTTTCTGAGAGCAAGCTTAATGGGAATCATAGTTCAAATCTTAAACAGCCTACAAATCAGCGACCTAACCGCTAAACCATGTAGTCCCTGTAACACTATTTACACGCTCTGTCTTGAATGGGCTCGACACAAATAAAGCAAACACAGGGGTTTGCCCCTACAATGGGCGATTGCTTTGAATCAGGCTCTCCCCATATTCCAGAAGCTCCCCTTCTATCCTGCACAGGCAAACACAGGGGTTTGCCCCTACAATGAGCGATTGCTTTGAATCAGGCTCTCCCCGTATTCCAGAAGAATCTGAATTCGCTCTCTGGGTGTTTTCTTTAATTCAAGATACAGTCTCAACGCTTCCAACGGCGTTATCCCATCGGCTGAATACGCGTTCAACCTGCTGCGGTGCGCTCGCTCCACATCTTTGATCACAGCGGCAACGAAATATGCATCCTTGAGTGCTTTGCGTATCTCAGTCTCCTGAATAAGCCCCTCTCGCTCCGCTGGCACTTTGATCTGCAGGCGAACTATAGCATTCTCAACAGTATTCCTGGTAATTGCACGCAACACGGTCGCAGTGGGGTCATCTGTATCAGCATCAACCTTGATGGTCAGGAAACGTCGCGCTTCTACTGGCTGGAATTCATAGGACAGCAACCGGGAGCCTGCCTGGGCGGCATCATCAAGGTGTACCACATAAAATCCCTTCTCTTGATCCTCATCGCCAAAATCGATAGTTTGCAGGCTTCCCGAATAGACGACAGGCGGTGATTCCGAGAGAACCTGACGATTGTGGATGTGACCCAGAGCGACATAGTCAAATGCATGGGCAGCTACCGTACTTTGCAACAGCACATGTTCCCGTCCCATACTCATAGTCCTCTCTGACCCCAATTTGGCACTGAATATTGAAACGTGAGCTGCTAAAACTGCAGGCAACCTGCGATCCAGTGCATCAGCCTGGGCATTGATCCACGCTGTCAGTGTCTCCTCCAGTTTCTGATTAATCTGATCTATAGACAGGTTCTTGGTATCCTCGCGACTCAGCAATGTGCCTCGCCTGACCCAGGGCAAAGCCACAATCTGTAATGGACCCTTCCTGGTCTCAATGCAATAGCTCTTGGGGCGATTGGCAACAACAACGTTATCGATCGCCAGTGTATCGAAAATCTCAACAGCGGTGGCACGCCCCACTGCATTGGGCAGGTCATGGTTGCCGACGAGAAGGAATACCGGTATACCATTCGCACTTAGTTGCCAAATGCGCCTGGCGAACTCACGCTGGTAGGTCTGGCCAGGGTCACGGCTCTTATAGGCATCGCCGCAGAAAAGGACCAGGTCCACGTCATTATTCAGGGCATAGTCCACCAGTTGGTCTAATGCAGCCAAAAAGTCGTTGAGGCGCGTTGAGAGACCCGTAGCGGGGTCGATTCGGCCATAGGTCTCTACTCCAAGGTGAAGGTCGGCAAAGTGAAGGATTTTCATTACATCGAGCTACGAAGTAACCGCACTAATCGGAGACCCTCAATACCCCTGCACCTCGAACGTTGCCCTGTTTGAGAAGCAGCAGAGAGCGATTAGCTTCCTCAAACCTGAACTCCTGTACCTCCGTACGGATAGGGATCTCCGATGCAAGAGCAAGGATGTCCTCAGCATCCTGCCGCGTACTATTCGTAACGCTCCGCATGGTTTTCTCGTAATAGAGGTGCTTCTGGTAATCCAGTTCGGGAATAGGGGTCATGTAGATGCCGGCAAGGGCAAGCGTGCCGCCTTTGTCCAGAACCCTCAGGGCATCCAACACCAGGTTTCCCACAGGAGCGAATATTATAGCGCTCTGAAGCTTTACCGGGGGGTCTTCTTCCGCTCTCCCCGTCCAAACCGCTCCCAGCTCCTTCGCATGCTTGAGATGCTCCTCGCCTCTGGAGAAAACGAACACCTCGCAACCCCAATATCGTGCCACCTGAATAACGATGTGAGCGGAAGCGCCGAAGCCGAAGAGGCCCAGACGCCCGCCTTTCTCGATATCCGAAAGGCGCAGAGAGCGAAATCCGATAATACCGGCACAGAGTAGCGGCGCCGCCTCCAGGTCAGAGAAGCCCTCCGGTATGGGGTAGGCGAAATCCTCCGATACAATGGTATATTCAGCATAGCCCCCATCCACATCGTATCCTGTGAAACGGGCTTTCTCACACAGGTTCTCTTTGCCCCTGAGGCAAAAATGGCACGTTCCACAGGCGGAGTTGAGCCACGCCGCTCCCGCCCGATCACCCTTACGAAACCTGGTTACGTTCTCACCGATTGCGTCCACTATCCCTACAATCTCGTGTCCGGGAATAACAGGCCGTTTTTTAGGAGGAAGCTCACCTTCTACAACATGGAGATCGGTATGGCAAACACCGCAGGTCGAGATTTTAATGCGGACTTGTTCAGGCCCAGGTATCGGGTCAGCGATTTCAGCCAATACGAGCGGCTCCTCTTCAACGGGACGGGGTTCATTCAGGATCATGGCTTTCATTTCAGGAGCACCTCACTATAACTGGCTATTCCAACAACAATCTCCCTGGTTAAAAAAGTGGATAAGCTATTGCAGGAGTAGCTTTTTCATTTATGGTAACTCATGTAGTAATCACAAACAGGCTTCTCTATTTTACCGAAGTGTGTGAAAATTACCTTGGTATTATTCGCGTATAGCTCATCCAGATTATTACCCTGGTCAATATGTCCATCCTATCCTGTGAGCATACTACAATTCACCATTACAGTATGATGCGATGTTCATCAAACACCAGAGAGGAAAGGCATCGTTGTTATGTCAACATTTAAATCCTACTTCAAATCCTGACTATCCTTGATCGAGTACTCAGTACCTGTAACCGGGGTTTTGTTGAAAATCTTACCAAACATTCGCTGAAATCGTTCTTTATGTATAGAAATGATTATCCCGACGGTATCAAAAATCACATCGGACACCTGGTCCAAAACGTGAATCATGGTCGTTGGCCACATTCCAGGGTGGAAGTACTCCCAGATTTCCTCCTGCACCGCGTTTGCCCCGCATATTGCGAAAGCCAGAGTCGATGCATTAACGTATTTCTGTGCTTTTCTGGGAAATTTATTCCTGATTTTACCGATAAATGGTCTAGCCCTGTCTATGCGCACGATGAGTTCTCGTGTAACAAAGCCAAACATCGTGTGGGTAATGATAGTGAATCCCGAAGTATTGTACCGCACACCGCCCAGTAGTACCGTGCCTGCGAGGTGCAGGCATATCACACCTGCAAGTCCTATCATAAATCCTTTATTATCCCTGTACAGGGTTGTAGTCAGCGACGTAATCCACACAAACGGTACGCTTGGCCGTCTCTGTGCGATCAAATAGAATATAGCCAACACCAGCAGGCACAACAGGGCGAACAGGAACAGAGCCATTTCAGCTAATTTCCCCTACAAAAAACGTGCGGAATCTATACATCTCTACTCGTCGAATCCCAACCACTTCACCCCTCCAGGCGGCAGTATTTCAAACGGTTCACCAGTTAACTTGGCATCGAGTGTCGACCGTAACTGCTCCACAGGCACTCGTATCTGGCGCATGGTGTCACGCTCGCGGATGGTCACCTGATTGTCCTCAAGAGATTGAAAGTCTACAGTGACACAGAATGGAGTGCCTATCTCATCCTGTCTGCGATAACGTCTGCCAACGCTCTGTGCCTCATCATACTGCACCATCCAGAAACGGCGCAGGTCAGCGTAAATTTTTTGGGACATGGGCACCAGTGCCTCATTCTTGCTCAATGGGAGTAACGCGACCTTAATCGGAGCTAAAGCAGGATGGAGCCTCAATACCACCCTGACTCCGTCCTTATCCTGCTCCTCATCATAGGCATCGACTAAAAAAGCGAGCAGAGAGCGATCAACACCTGCCGAGGGTTCAATGACATAGGGAATGATATGCTCCTTAGTCTCATCATCGAAATAGCTCAAGTCCTTACCACTATGGCTGGCGTGTTGTTTCAGGTCAAAATCTGTACGATTGGCGATACCCTCTATCTCCGACCAGCCTATGGGGAACAGGAACTCTATATCGTAACAATCCTTAGCATAGTGGGCAAGTTCATCACCGGCGTGTTGGCGCAGCCGCAGGTTATCCTCTTTAATCCCGAGGCTGATATACCAGTTGAACCTTTTCTCAATCCAGTACCGGAACCACTCTTCATCGGTGTCTGGCTTGACGAAATATTCGATCTCCATCTGCTCGAATTCACGTGTTCTAAAGATAAAGTTCCCGGTGGTAATCTCATTTCTGAATGATTTTCCAATCTGAGCAATGCCAAAAGGTAACTTCTTGCGCGTGGATGTGAGCACGTTCTGAAAATTCACGAAAATACCCTGAGCCGTCTCAGGCCGGATATAAACTACTGAAGCATCGTCCTCTACAGGGCCCACAAACGTCTTGAACATCAGGTTGAACATTCGGGGTTCGGTAAGATCACCGCCGCAGTCAGGACAGTTCCCATCGCTGATATCATCGGTGCGCCATCGCTTGCGGCAACCCTTACAGTCGACCATAGGATCACTGAATCCGCCTACGTGACCGCTGGCGACCCAGGTCTGGGGATGCATCAGAATGGCAGCATCCAGACCGACCACATCGTCGCCATCCTGCACCACAGACCTCCACCAGCACGCCTTGATATTATTCTTAAGCTCCACGCCCAGTGGCCCATAATCATAACACGCCCCCAGACCACCGTAGATCTCGCTGGACGGGAATATATACCCTCGCCGCTTGCACAACGAGACTAATTTGTCCATACTCACTTTAACTGAAACTTGTTCTGCCACTATTGCTCTCCTCTTGATTTCCCCTTAAGATTAGCAGTTTTGCCCACACGTGTAAAGGCTTGACAAGTTGGTATAAATGGTGACAATACTAAACGGAGGAATAAATGATTATTAAAGAATTAGTTGTAGGACCATTTGGCTCTAACTGTTTCATCGTTGGCTCAGAGACAACCAAAGAGGCAATGATCATCGACCCTGGTGCCGATGCCAACCATATAGTGGATGCGGCAAATGACCTCGGGCTGTCAATTGTGCTTATCGTAGCTACGCATAACCATATGGATCACATTGGTGCGTTACGCCCAGTAAAGGACGCAACAAATGCCGACTACGCAGTTCATGAGGCAGACCTAGAAACCAAAATGCCCGCAGTATTCGCCAGAATGATGGGGCCGCTTATGGGCGGATCCTTGAAGGCACCACCAAAGCCTGATAGACTGCTTCACGATGGCGACATAATTGAGGTCGGAGACCTGAAGTTTACGGTGCTCCACACCCCCGGTCACACCCCTGGAGGTATCTCACTGTTAGGTGACGGGGTGGTTTTTTCCGGTGATACCCTGTTCAATTTCGGCATCGGGAGAACCGACATGCCGGGAGGAAGCTTCTCCATACTTATGCACAGTATCGCCACCAAGCTCATGGTACTACCAGACGATACTATAGTGTATCCTGGACATGGCCCCAGAACCACAATAGGCATCGAACGCAAGCGGAACCCCTTCCTCGCATAAGGAAGGGGTTCCGAACGTTTTCCGTATATTCACTTTTGCCGGCTCTTAGGCCAGGGCAACCCACAGAGGGCAAAGCACCAGAGTAATTGTACTCAAGAGCTTTACCAGAACGTGCAGCGAAGGCCCTGCCGTATCCTTGAATGGATCACCTACAGTATCACCTACAACAGCGGCAGCATGTGTATCCGTCCGCTTGCCAATAACATTACCTTGCTCATCTTTGAACTCGCCGCTCTCAATGAGTTTCTTTGCGTTATCCCAAGCACCACCACTGTTATTCAAGAAACTAGCCAATAGAATACCACCTATGGTTCCCACCATAAGGAACGCTGCTACCGCCATAGCGGCATCATAGCCTGGTATTCGGCTGAATACTAACCCTAAAACAATCGGTGTACCAACTACCAAGAGGGAAGGCGCAATCATCTCCTTCAAGCCAGCTCTTGCTGTGATGTCAACACAACCAGCGTAGTCTGGCCGCGATGTGCCCTCCATGATACCAGGGTCTGCTTTGAACTGACGTCTCACTTCCTCAATTACCTTGGCAGCGGTTTTCCCCACCGCATTGATAGCCATAGAGCTAAACATGAAAACGAGCATCACCGCTGCGAGAGCGCCGACAAAGACCTCCACCCTGGCCAGGTCCACTATATGGAAGGGCGTACCTCTGAGCAGCGCTACCCTCTCCAGATAAGCCTGGAATAGTAAGAACGCAGCTAGTCCCGCCGAGACCATGGCGAATCCCTTTGTCAAAGCCTTGGTAGTATTACCCACCGCATCCAGGCGATCAGTAATAGCACGTGCCTCACCACCAACTCCCGCCATCTCGATAACGCCATTGGCATTATCCGTTATGGGTCCAAACGTATCCATTGTCAGGATAAAGGGACATGTCATGAGCATTCCCATTGTGGCAACAGCAGTACCAAACACACCACCATGACCAAGGGCTTCTTCGGGAAGTGCTCCACTGGCAACCGCGTGAGAAATAGCCATATCGCCCATCCAGTATGCCAGAAGGAGAGAAATCCCGATAGCCGCACCCGTTGCTACAGTGGTCTCAAAACCTACTGCAGTACCCGTCACAATATTTGTCGCGGGACCGGTGCGCGAAGCGTTAGCAATATCGTCCACTGGACGATGGCCTGGCTCAGTATAATACTGTGTAATAAAAACAACAGCTACACTGGCTGCGATACCGATGAGTCCAGAGCCAACAAGCCACATGTACTCTGATCCCAGCATAGCGACAACCGTTACCACTAATCCTATGATCGAGAGGGCAATCGAGATGAAATAGCCCCGGTTAAGGGCATTCATCGGATTCTCATCCTCTCTACCTCTGACCAGCAAAACACCTACCATACTGGCAAAAATACCAAATGAACGAACAACCAACGGGAACAGCACCCAGACTGCTTCACCTGAGAGAACATAGAGCACAATTCCCAATATCATTGCGCCGATGTTTTCAGCAGCCGTGGATTCGAAAAGGTCTGCACCACGACCCGCGCAGTCACCTACGTTATCGCCTACCAGGTCAGCAATGACCGCGGCATTCCTGGGGTCGTCCTCAGGTATGCCTGCCTCCACCTTACCGACAAGATCAGCACCCATATCAGCAGCCTTGGTGTATATTCCACCACCAAGCTGTGCGAAGAGCGCCACGAAACTTGCCCCAAAACCAAACCCGATTATGACATGAGGTGCCACCTCCGGGTTACCACCATAGGCGTAGTACATAACGGTCACACCGATCAAGCTCAAGGCTACGATGAGAAATCCAGATACAGCGCCTCCCCTCAGGGCAACAGTAATAGCCTCATTGAGACTTCGGCGTGCCGCTGCGGCACAACGAACGTTTGATTTCACGGAAACATACATACCTATGTAACCCGAAATCGCGGAGCAACCAGCACCGACGAGAAAGGCTATAGCAGTACGCCAGGCGATGCCAAATGCATCTATGCCATGCTGTTCCAGTCCTACCTCACCGTCCAGTAGACCTACCAAAGCCCCTACAACCACCGCGGTAACGAGTGCGATGAGGCCGATGGTAGTATACTGACGTCTGAGGAAGGCCATAGCCCCCTCTAGAATCATGTTTCCAATTTCTTCCATTTCCGGTGTACCTGTATCGCGTCGTAATACATCTCTTACCAGAAAGAGCGCAAATACGATCGCAAATACTCCGGCCGCCGGAACAAGCCACATAAGACCCAACTCCTTAACCCTCCTTTCTTAGTCATATATGAAAACAAGCACATGCCAGAGTGCTCTCTTTTATCACTCTAGCCTATGCTTGTTGCTCCAGATAAACAGGTGCATCGTTCATCGACCTGTAGATGCCATAACCTAAGAAACTACCAGTATAATAATAGGGACGAAGATCACTGCGACCTTCCCTACCAGTTTTATCAATATATTCAGCGAAGGTCCCGCGGTGTCTTTGAACGGATCACCGACGGTATCCCCGATTACAGCCGCCTTATGAGCATCGCTGCCCTTGCCGCCGAGGTGCCCTGCCTCAATATACTTTTTGGCATTATCCCACGCCCCACCAGAGTTCGCCATGAGTATTGCCAGAAGGAATCCCCCTATCAAGGCACCAGCAAGTAACCCTGCGAGTGCCTCCAGCCCCACTGTAAAACCGATGATGAGGGGCACCACTATCACCAGCAATCCCGGCACTATCATGCCCCGCAGAGCTCTTTGTGTGGTTATATCTACACACTTGGCATAATCAGCCGTTCCCGAGCCCTCCTTAAGCCCCGGTATCTCATGGAATTGCCTTCTTACCTCATTGACAACCGAGACAGCACCGGAACTAACCGCTCGCATCGCCAGTCCGGAGAACAGAAAAGCAAGCATAGCCCCAATAAATAAGCCAACGATTACCTGCGGCTGGGCAAGGCTTACGATTATCGCTTCACCTGTCTCCTCCTGTACCACAGCGAAAAATGTAGCCAACCAGGCCAATGCTGCGAGCGCCGCTGATGAGATGGCAAAACCCTTTCCTATAGCAGCCGTAGTGTTACCTACGGCATCAAGAGCTTCCGCACGCTCTCTGACCTCTTTGCCCAATCCCGCCATCTCGGCGATTCCCGCTGCATTGTCCGCTATTGGACCGTAGCAGTCTATAGCGAGCAGCATACCCAATGTAATCAACATACCCTCAGCAGCGATAGCTATACCGAATAAGCCAGCCTGCCAGTAGGCAATCATTGTAGCAACTGAAACCAGCACTATCGGAATAACAGTGCTGAACATACCCACAGAAAGTCCTTCAATAATATTGGTAGCAGCACCCGTCTGACTTGCCCTGGCGATACCCTTTACAGGACCTCTCTCGGACGTGAAATATTCGGTTGCTATTCCAATCAAGAACCCGCAGATTAAACCGGCGATCACGGCATAAAAAACTCCCATTTTATCTGAACCCAGATAGAACCATACCAACAAAAATCCACCTATAATCATTAGTATATTACTGGCATATACACCATGATTCAGGGTAGCGTGGGCCCTCGACGTCTGCTCCTCAAAGCTTCCTGAAACATCGTGGGGTCTCACAAAGAACGTCCCCAGAATAGCAGCTATCACACCTAAAGCCCCCAGAAACAATGGGAACATTACCCCTTTATCAGGCCCAAGAACACTTGCAGCCACACCCAATACTATGGCTGCGACTATTGCCGACACGTATGACTCAAAGAGATCAGAACCCATTCCGGCGATGTCACCAACATTGTCACCAACATTATCCGCGATAACCGCAGGATTTCTGGGATCATCCTCGGGAATCCCTGCCTCAACCTTCCCCACCAGATCGGCACCGACATCAGCGCTCTTGGTAAATATTCCTCCGCCGACCCTGAGAAATAACGCCACCAGTGAGGCACCCACTGCATAACCAAGCCAGACGTGAGAATAGATATGCGGATCATTGAAAATGATGATTATTATGCTCAACCCAAGCAGACCAAGGCCGACAACACAGAATCCCATCACCGCTCCGCCAGAGAATGCTATCCTCAACGCCTTTCCCCAGCTCGATGCAGCAGCGGTAGCTGTCCTCGCATTCGCTCTCACAGCGATGGTCATGCCCAGATATCCAGCGAGCGTGGACGTTATCGTGCCTACAGCGAAAGCTAAACCAACCCATGGCCGGGGCTCAAGTGCCGCTCCGAAGATCACCGCAATAATAATGGTGACGATAGCGAGAACACGAATTTCATCCTGCAGAAACGCTTTAGCCCCAACTTGAATTGCGGATGCTATTTCCTTCACTTTATCCGAGCCAACGTCTTGACGCATGATATACAGCGCCAGATATCCGGCGAAGGCCAGCGCCAGGACTCCGGATAGCAAAACCAATATCATTCCTATACTCATCTTGCTATACTCCAAAAACGTCGTGGGCAAAACTAAGGGACAGGTTTACAACCCATCCCTGCAAATACTGTCTCATCAATAACACAACTATCAATCTACCATTCCAAGGGCAACAAGTCAAGTCGCATACAGAACCTTTGAATCACGGCCAGCTTTAAAAAGTGCGCTGTTTCTCGTGGTTGAAGAAACCGTATAGTGTCTCATATTATCCGACTGGTACTTCTCATGCAGCAACCCGAAACGCCCCCCACTGTGTGAGAATGCCGAGAGTCGCTATACTTCATTTCATCAGGCCCTGCGCGTACTGGAACAGCTTTCCTTCGGTTCTTATCGACGGGGCAATAACCAACTCAGTCCTATGCATCTCTTTAATATCCCGTGCTCCACAAACCCCCATCGATGTGCGTAATGCTCCTATCAGGTTCTGCGTTCCATCCGTAACTGACGTGGGTCCAAAGAGAGTTTGCTCGAGAGATCCTTTAACCCCCACCCATATCCTCGTGCCTCTGGGAAGCGCTTCATGAGAGGTTGCCATCCCCCAATGATTACCCCGACCCGGAGCTTCTGCAGTCTGCGCTAATATCGATCCCAGCATAACAGCATCCGCGCCACAAGCACATGCTTTGCAGAGATCACCACCATTACGAATACCACCATCGGTAATCACTGGGACATAACGTCCAGTACGTAGATAATAGTCATCGCGAGCCTGGGCACAGTCCATAGTCGCTGTAGCCTGGGGGACCCCGACACCGATAACCTCTCTCGTGGTACATGCCGCACCCGGCCCCACACCCACGAGTACACCATGGATACCAGTTTCCATCAGCTTGAGACATGAACTGTAGCTTACACAGTTACCGACAATAACGGGTACCCGGATTTGCTCAACGATCTCGGAAAAGATGAGGCCACGGTAGCTCTTCGATACATGCTTTGCGGTTGTCACCGTTGATTGCACCACCAGGATATCCATTCCAGCTTCAGCGGCAAGTGGAGACATCCTTTTAGTATTGGCTGGAGTAAGTGAAACAGCACACACTGCACCTGCTTTTTTAATCTCCCTAATTCGATCTCCGATGAGGTTGTCCTTAACTGGCTCTAAATATGCCTTTTGCAGTATCTGAGTAACTTCCTGCGGTGGTGCACTGGCAATTCTATCCAGAATCTCTGCTGGATTATTGTAGCGCGTCTGAAGGCCCTCCAGATTGAGAACCGCCAGCCCCCCCAGTTTACTCAGGGTAATGGCTAAATTCACATCCACAACGCCATCCATTGCCGACGCCAGAACAGGGAGAGAAAAGGTATGCGGTCCAATAGTGAAATCTATATCTGCTTGCTCCGGGTTAATAGTCACGTCCCCGGGAACAAGCGCTATTTCCTCAAAACCATAGGTATGCCTCATGTTCTTATACTGTGTATGCTCCATATCTCACTCTATCAACAATATTTGCTGAAGCATACTACAAATTGGTGGGTAAAGTCAAATTGAGCACACAGGATGGACGATAGGGCAGCCATCGTCTATAATTCATGCACAATGTCTGTACTCTATATCATAGCAACACCGATTGGCAACTTAGAAGACATATCACAACGAGCACTACGCATACTGGGCGAGGTCAATCTCATCGCTGCTGAGGATACGCGCAGGACCCGAAAACTTCTCACAGCCTACGGGATCAAGACTCCACTAACAAGTTTCTTCGAACACAGCAAGAAACCGAAGCTAGACTCCCTGTTAGAACGCCTCGAACAGGAAGACATCGCCCTGGTCTCAGAGGCAGGTATGCCTGGAATAAGCGACCCTGGATACAATTTAATACGGGAAGCTATCAACCGGGGGATCTCTGTTACCGCTATTCCTGGGCCTTCAGTTTTGCCTACAGCTCTGGCAATCTCCGGGCTGCCTGCACATCAGTTTATCTATCTAGGTTTTCTCCCAAGGAAGAAAGGCGAAAAAAAACGCTTGCTTGAATCGATCGCCACCGAACCGCGCACCATCGTTGTCTTTGAAGCCCCACACCGGTTGTTAGCTACCCTGACAGATATCGAAACCGTATTCGGCGACCGAAGGCTTGCAGTTTGCCGGGAGCTAACCAAGCTCCACGAGGAGGTGTTCAGGGGCACGGTACATCAAGCAATAGCTCATTTCTCCCACCCGCGAGGCGAATTCACCATCGTTATCGAGGGCTATAGCGGGAATAGCGAAGGAATACCAGACTCCATAAGAGAAGAGCTTCGTAACCTTCGCCGCGAGGGAGTTTCAGTTAAAGATGCTGTTACGCAACTGGCTGGTACAACCAAAGTATCCAAAAAAACGCTTTACCAGCTTTGGTTGGAACTCCCCTTACCCTGATTATGTATTTTCCTGCATTCTTGTGTTAGAATAACCAATTAGAACAGTTTATGACCGAACGAATTCTAATAGCTGTAGCATGGCCTTACGCTAATGGGCCGTTACATTTAGGGCATATCGCTGGTGCCTATCTGCCTGCTGACATTTTCGCTCGTTATCACCGCATAAAGCGAAATGAGGTGCTAATGGTCTCCGGGTCCGACCAGCACGGCACCCCTATCACGCTCCGCGCAAACAAAGAGGGTAAATCACCGGGAGAGGTAGCAGCCTCTTATCATCAGGGATTTCTCGATTGCTGGGATAAGCTGGGCATCTCATTCGACCTGTTTACCAGCACAGGCACTCAAAATCACACACAGGTTGTTCACGACATTTTCCTTAAATTGCTCGAGAAAGAGTATATTTACAAAGATAGAATGTCTCTGCCCTATTGTCCCGATTGCCATCGTTTTCTCCCTGACCGCTACGTTGAGGGCACCTGCCCCTATTGCCACAACACGAGAGCCCGGGGGGATCAATGCGACGAATGCGGCAAGACATTGAATCCGGTAGACCTTATCGATCTCCGTTGTGGAGTATGCCGGAGCACTCCCGAGATAAGGGATTCGGAACATTTCTTCCTGCGTCTCTCAGCATTCTCAGCACAACTCAAATCCTGGGCAACTGAGCAAAGCCATTGGAGGCAGAACGTACAGAACTTCACCCTAGGCAACTTAAACGAAGGACTCAGAGATCGTGCAATCACCCGCGATATCGAGTGGGGCATCTCAGTGCCAGTACCTGGCTTTGATAAGAAGCGTATTTACGTATGGTTCGAGGCAGTGATTGGTTATCTATCGGCGTCCAAGGAATGGGCCGAGTCATGCGGAGATAGTGAAAAATGGCGCCTTTTCTGGCAGGGAGACACTAAAAGCTATTATTTCATTGGTAAAGATAATATCACGTTTCATACCATCATCTGGCCTGCGATGCTCATGGGATATGGTGATCTCAACCTTCCCTATGATGTGCCTGCAAATGAGTTTCTCAGTCTCGAGGGCAAACAGTTCTCCACCAGCCGCAACTGGGCGCTGTGGCTACCGGATTATCTGGAGCGCTACTCCCCAGATCCGCTACGCTATCTACTATCGATCAATATGCCAGAAACCAATGACACCGATTTCTCGTGGCGAGAGTTCGTTCGTCGCAACAACGACGAGCTCGTTGCTACATATGGCAACCTGGTACACCGGGTACTGACTCTCACATCACGAAACTTTGACGGGTGTGTGCCATCTATAGGGAGCATCGACGAGGAATCACAGGCCTTGTTGGATAAGGCGCATGTTACGTTACATACCGTGGATAATCTTCTCCACGAATGCCACTTCAGGGAATCAATGAGGGAGGCAATGTCGCTGGCTCAGGAGGCTAACCGCTACCTCGACACCAAGGCCCCCTGGAAAGCAATCAAAGAGGATAAAGACTCTGCGGCAGTTGCTCTTGCAACCACACTGGGCGTGATTTGCTGCTTGAAGACTATTCTCTACCCATTCTTACCCTTCAGTTCGGAGAAATTACATCGGTTACTGGGATTTGAAGGAACTGTCGAGGAATGCGGCTGGACATTTGACGTACCACCAGCAGGGCAGCGACTGGCTCCACCAGAGCCTCTGTTTACAAAATTGGACGATAGCGTCGTCGATGATGAGACCAGGCGGCTGGAACAAAGTGTTTTGCAGAATAACTGAATGTGAGAAAGCGCGTACAGGCTATCACCATCAATACGAAAACAAGGATTACATTCTGTAGTAAATACGCCATTATTACATTGCCCGAATCATACGTTCGCAGAGGTTGTATTTGGTATCCCCCCTTTTTGCGGGGTTCATTTTTCGAAAACTAATCAATCTAACAGGAATACAGGAATGGGACCTTTGAAAAGCTCACTATTCGAACCCATCGAAAAAGAAATCACCATGGTAGAGGACAGTATCAAAGCTGTCGCCGATGTCGACTACGCCTGGTTTGCGGAGCTATTAAGCTATATCGTAACGAGCAGCGGTAAGAGAATTCGTCCCGCGATAGCTCTCCTTGCAGGCAAGCTGCATGACAACTGCGATATTGATATGCTTATCCCGGTAGCGACAAGTGTCGAGCTCGTACATACAGCAACCCTTGTGCACGACGACACTATCGATCTCTCACTCAAGCGCCGTGGCAAACCCACCGCCGCCAGTATTTGGAGTTGGGGTATCGCTACAATGGCCGGTGATTACCTTTTCGCCAGCGCTGCCGAGTCGATCTCCCACGCCAACAATGTACGAGCTGACAGGCTACTGGCAAATACGCTCATGGCCTTGTGTACCGGCGAGTTAGAGGAGAGTTTCAGCAGCTTTGACCTGAACCAGACGCGTCAGGAGTATTACAAGAGAATCGGGAACAAGACCGCTTCACTCTTTGCCATGGCTACGGAAGCGGCCAGTATTGTC
>JAXHUK010000145.1:0-3060 GCA_034189725.1 Chloroflexota bacterium
GGTTTACCCCCTTGGCTCCTCTGGACTTGGCATACTCGACTATTTCGGGATCGTTGGCCGCTGCGACGATAAGCTCGGAGAGACTTGGTTCGTGACCGTGTATGACCACGTTTACCTCGTCTTCACGGAGGGTGCCGAAGTTGGAGTTGGCAGCTACCGGTCCCGGAGTTCCGAAAAGGATATCGCTGATGTCGGTGCTGAGCATTGAGCCACCCCAACCATCAGCGAGGGCATTACGCATAGCGTGGTCCATGATATGTTCGGCATCTTGGTCGTTGCCAATATGCGTTCGATGCAATGTCTCGACGCACTCACGGTCGATTCCTCGAGGTGTGATGCCCTGTTTGCGCCAGATCTCCTGTCGCTTGGCAGGGGCCCGTTTGACATAAAGCAACTCGCCTTCCTGACGACCGAACTCGCCAAGGGCGGTTTTAGCCACGTCGATAGCGACTTCATTTTTCTCGCGTCCTTTTTCGGGAACACCCAGATAACCTGCAACTATTCTCAGTTTCTTCTCGTCCTTAACCTGGTAATCAGGCGCCTCACCGGTGGCGGCAGCCAGAAGCGTATGCGCCATGTCTCGGCCGTGGTCTGAGTGCGCTGCTGCACCACCTGCGACCATGCGAGCCAGGTTCCTCGCTGCGATAGTATCTTTGGTAGCTCCGCAGATTCCTACGGTAGTCTTACCAGTGAGCCGGCAAGGTCCCATGAAGCAGATTTTACAACAGTTACCCTCATGTCCAATAGGACAGGGCTTAGTCTCATCAGCTCGGTTGAACGAGGTGGATACCCCTTCATCCTCTGCCTTCTGAAGCATCTCGACTACTACGGGATCAATGCTCGTGCTCTTTTTTGAAGCTTTCTTCTCTGCCATTCTTGCTCCTTTGCCACGTTTATTGGAATCGGCCTTCTTATCCTAATGTTATCACATATCAATAAGCATGTAAATCTTTATGAGGTAGTTATTAGATTATGAAATTCCACATTGCTCGATGTTATTCTGGGGAAGCGCTTCGGCTTCGCTCAACACAGGTTTGTCGAACTACAAATAATCCTACCTCAAGCCTGCCCTGAGTTTATTGAAGGACTCAGGGGAAATGGGAGAACGTGTATTACACATAAGAGTAACTTTCTATTCGTGTGTGTACGACATCACATTATTATTCTCGTTGCTTTCGTCTATATCATCATCGGCATCGGCGTAAACATATAACTCAAACTCCAGGATTTCCTTTTCGCTGAGCCAGCATTCCTCCCTAAATTGTCTTTCCAGAGACTGACCTGCCTCTATGTACTCTATTGCGTCTTCACATTGGCTCCTGCCGAATTTGAGCAGTGTTATACTGAATTCTGCTGCCGTGTCCCCCTGATTCTCAATGAGGTAATGTACTGTGTTTTCATTCTGGCCATGATTGATGACCCATACCTCTGGTATCACCAGATCAGGCAGAGACTCGCTATAATCAACAGTGACATATGTCTGGTCCTCGGTTCTCGTATTGCTATTGTCACAGACAGTCAGAGTGACAGTATACTCCCCTTCCTCTTCGTAGGTATGTTCGGGATTGGAATCCTCTGATGCAGTGCCATCACCGAACTCCCAGTAGTACCAGTCGATGTAGCCATCGGGGTCGTAGCACCCATCGCTGCTGAATGCGACTGTGTGTCCTTCGATCCATTCTATCGATGCTTCTGCTACAGGGGAATCATTGCCTGGGAGCAGGGCGTAGGTAATGCCAGCGATAGCCAGTATGACTATAGCAACCATCAATGTCCTCCCCAGCGGGAACGAGGGTCTTTTCGTAAGCGATGAGAAATAACTACGCAGCGTATCACTAAAGCTCTCGTCTATATCGGCTATGAAACTCGCCGTATCGACGCTATCCTCTGTGATTTTCTCTGTGAGCAGCCTTATACCTCCATCCAAGCCCTGCTCCAATTGCTGTTCCGTAAGCTGCTCTAGCACTGTTTCCTTGAATTTTTGGAATGATTTTTCCTCCAGTTCATTCCTTAATTTTGCGATGACCCTTTGGGTGATCCGTTTTGTGATGTCATGAATAACTTGTTCCACTGCGCTTGACACAGAACTTCTCACAGTGGCTTTTATCTCTTCTATTTGCTTTATATCGTCTCTCGTGGGTTTCCGCGGCTCCTTATGCGGACTATCAGCCTTGCTTTTGAGCCCGTCATGAAGCCTGGTCTTGAAACTCTGCATGCCCCTGTCAAGCCCGATATCCAGGGCAACCTGGAGTCCGCCTGCAACTGCGCTGGATATCGGATTGCGAGGGAGCTTTTCCTCAAGACGCTGTCCTATCCTCCGCTGTCTTCCTTTTATAAGCTCGACAACGTTGCCCGTCCCCTCTGTGTCCAGTACCAGCTTTTGGCCTTGAACCATGAGGAGTAATCTGTCTCTGAGCGTATCCAGGTAGCCCTTGAGACTACGTTCAATAACATGCCGTGCCCCATTCATGATATCCATGCTGATGTCCAGCTCGGAGATACGGCTTGCCAGGTCTTCGATGGTGCTATCGCCAATGTCACCAGGTCGTGGTGTAAAACACTCCTTTAATCCGCTGCGCACACCACTTTTTGCGCCTTTGGAGACGCCTTCCTTTATGCCTTCCCATACGCCCTCGATAATGCCATCGCCCATGCTCTCCAGGTATTCCTGGCGTTCGTCTAGTACCCCCTCGATCTTTTCCACATTTGAGTTCACAAGCCACCTCCCCTTAATCAAGAAGTCCGCAAGCCGACGGCTTATAAGCCGGGAGTTTTCTCATACTGTGCAGGGATATAATAATCCCTTCGCCCACGATTCTGACCTGATGCCGAGGAGTTCATAATAATCCTGCTCTTCCATATAGTAGTCTCGATAAGTTTTATTTGGTGATGCCTCATCTATAGCATCTGTTCTCAAGCTGATTTCTCAAGCTCTATAGCTTTCAGGGTGATTTTCATTACCGAGTCAGGGTTGAGTGAGATTGACTCTATGCCTTCTTTCACCAGGAACTCTGCGAACTCCGGATAATCACTCGGTGCTTGACCACAGATCCCGCTGTG
>JAXHUK010000146.1:0-3161 GCA_034189725.1 Chloroflexota bacterium
AAACGATCGAGGTAAATACCGCCATATATAGGGGTGAGAGACGCAATCTCCTCCGTTATCTGGGCAACACTCCGATAATTAAGCGGCTGACCCATCTCCTCTGCCAGGCGGGAAATTATTTGCCAGTCTGGCCTCGCCTCACCGGGTGGCAGAACCGCCTGTCGTATTCGCTGAACCCGCCTCTCAGTATTGGTGAACGTGCCATCTTTTTCGGCAAACGCAGCCGCCGGGAAAACCACGTCAGCTAACCAGGCAGTCTCAGTAAGGAATATATCCTGAACCAACAGGAAGTCAAGCTGTTCATATGCTCGCCGCGTATGCTCAAGGTAGGGCTCGCTAAGCAGGGGATTCTCACCCATAACATATACACCTTTGATGTTCCCCTTATCGATGGAATCTGCTATTTCGGTAATCGTCAGCCCCGGCCGATTGCTTAATTCACAATCCCATGCAGTACTAAACTTTGCCCTGACAGAAACATCATCCACCTTCTGATAGCCAGGATAGACATTCGGCAATGCCCCCATGTCACAGGCTCCCTGGACATTGTTCTGTCCTCGAAGCGGGCTGAAGCCAGTGCCTTCCCGTCCGATATTGCCGGTAAGTAGAAGCAAATTTGCCACGCTTTTTACATTGTCAGTCCCCGTAGTATGCTGAGTTATTCCCATACCATAGAGTATACAGGCATCCTTGGCTTCAGCTAACAGATGAGCAGCAGCTTCCAAATCAGATCGAGGTACCCCTGTTTTCTCTTCTACCATCTCAGGTGTATATTTCTCCACCATATGGCACATTTCTTCAAAGCCCTCGGTGCGCTCCTGGATAAAATCCTTACTCTCAAGTCCGTCTCTTACAATCACATGCATCAAGCCATTGAGAAGGGCAACATCAGTACCTGGCTGATGATGCAACTCAGTTGTGACATATTCGCTAAGCTCAATATAACGAGGATCAGCTACAATAAGCTTGGCGGTACCAGCCTTGACCCTTCTCTTAATTATTGAACCGATAATTGGGTGACACTCTGTAGTATTAGAGCCAATGACGAAGAAGAGATCTGTCTTCTCAAAATCACTGTAAGAGTTGCTCATCGCCCCTTGACCGAAAGCGGCAAGAGCACCGACTACAGTGGAGGCATGGCATAATCGAGCACAATGATCGACATTATTAGTGCCCAGTACAGAACGTGTAAACTTCTGCATTACGAAATTATCTTCATTAGTACACTTGGCTGAACTCAAAGCAGCCAAGCTATCTGATCCATAAGTCTGTTTAATTTCGAGTAATCTCTTTGATACGAGTTCAAGAGCTTCATCCCACGTAGCCTCCTTGAAGATATCCGTCACCTTACCATTATGCGCTGCCCCTCGAGGAGTGCCTGGAATGCGGATAAGCGGCGTCGTCAGTCTCTCAGAATGTGCAATAAAATCATATCCCCATCGCCCTTTAACGCACAGGTTACCTTTGTTAGTCGGCCCCTCATTATCACCACGAACAGAAACAATCTTATTATCCCGAATACCCAGATAGAGTGAACATCCGACTCCACAATAAGGGCAAATAGTTTTAACTTCATTAACAGGTGTCTTTTCATATTTAGGCACCAGTGCCCCGGTAGGACACCGAGTAACACACTCCCCGCAGGATTTACAGATAGATTCAATCATTGATTTGTCGTTAGCAGTAGACACTTTCGTCGAATTACCACGGAAAGCCAAACCTATAGCACCAACACAAGCTATTTCATTACAGGCACGCACACATTTCGCACAAAGAATACATTTGTTAGGATCGCGAATAAATGCCGGATGGCTATCATCAATAGGAAGCACTTCAGTGCTCCTCCGGAGTCGATTGATATGCTCCGGGTCCATGTCCAGATATCGAGCGACTTTCAGCAACTCACACTGCTGGTTTTTCGCACAAGTAAGACAATCGCCATGATGATTGGCAATGATTAATTCCATAGCTATACGCCGTGATTGGTTTACTCTCGGCGTCTCCGTATGCACTACCATCCCCTCAGTCACCGGTGTAGTGCAAGAACTAACCAGCCCACGCATCCCCTCAACCTCAACTGTGCAGAGACGGCAAGCCCCATAGGGCTCGAGGTCGGCATCATAGCAAAGTGTGGGAATATAAATGCCTGCGTTCAGAGCTACCTCGAGTATAGTATTTCCCCTTTTCGCATTAACCTCTTTGCCATTAATGGTCAGGATAACTGTATCCACCAGTTTTTCATCAATAGTTTTAATAACAGTGCTCATTATAAGCCTCCCTCATTCATTCTTTCGCATCCTGTCGATTTAGAATCCAGGCATGTGGGTTTCCTGCTAATCATCTTCCAAGTCGCATCTCAAGCATCGCCTTGCCTCTTTAACTGCCACTTCTTCCTTAAGGCTTAGCTCCACCTCTGCGAAATTACCGAGGCGGTCACTCAGCGATAGAGTGGGTATTGAAATACCAGGATGTTCCCCCTCCTCAAGTTCAGTTAGTACTCCTACTTCCTCAGACGCCAGTGTCTCATCTATCACCCCGTCCCCACCTAGATATTTATCTATTGAAATCGCTACCTGCCTTCCGGCGGCGATAGCTTCAATAACAGTTGCCGGCCCTGTGACTGAATCACCACAAGCGAAGACGCCTTCCCTGCTTGTAGCCAGGGTATAACGTTCGACCTGGAATGTGTTTCGTTTGCTTAATGGAAGCCCGAATTGTTCGGGAGCCTCTGGTGTTTGACCAATAGCAGAAATTACATTATCGAAAACCAGGCTAAACTCGCTTCCTTTGACAGGTACTGGACGTCTTCTACCACTGCTATCTACTTCTCCAAGCTCCATGCGAACACATGTCAGCTTTGCTGCTCCACCTTTGCTCTCGATCTTGGTGGGCGCAACAAGATACTCAAACTTCACTCCCTCATGCAATGCCTCTTCTATTTCCTCTTTACTTGCTGGCATCTCATCCCTGGTACGCCTATAGATGATAGTTACTTCTCTTGCACCAAGACGGAGTGCGCTGCGGGAAACATCAAAGGCAACGTTACCTCCACCGATAACAGCCACTCTTTCCCCTAAGTTAACCTTTCTGCCCATGTTTATCTCCCTGAGGAAGGACACACCCTCCATGACCTCAGGATTATCCTCTCCCTTTATCCCCAG
>JAXHUK010000147.1:0-3827 GCA_034189725.1 Chloroflexota bacterium
CTCTAGGGTTCAAAGGACGGTTCGAGCAGGCAGTCAAGACGCTCACGGACACTCTGGAGCACGAGGCGTTTGGCCGGGCCCTGGGTAGGCTTCCTAGTGACCGTCACAGCAATATCCTACCCTGCCGATGCTGCGCTGATGATGCAACTCGGTGCTGACGGCGTATTCGTCGGCTCCGGTATATTCAAGTCCTCAAATCCTGAGGCTGTAGCCAGGGCTATAGTGAAGGCAACCACCCACTATCGAGACGCCGGCATCATCGCCGAGGTCTCCACAGGATTGGGAGCGGCAATGCCGGGACTGGATATTAAGGCGATCCCCGAGGGGGAGCTTCTGGCTACCAGGGGATGGTAAGGTGAAACACTCTTACACCCTATTTCCTGGGCAAAGAAACGCGGAGTAGAGGGTGCTTTAGGATAGAATACGCTTGAGGGAATAAGTCATGGCAGCGAGACCACGCATAAAGTTCACTTTGCCGGTCAAGCTATATGAAACATTTGGGGTAGGCTGGTAAACCCTGAGAAGAAGGAGATTGAAGTTCTGACGCTCACCCCAGAGGGGGACAGCGGTTTCGGCGTATTTAGCGAATCCCTCTCATCCCCGATTTTAGAGGGACTGACGGTGGAGTTGAGCGAGATCTTTCAGAAATGAAACGAATCGGCGTTCTAGCGATGCAGGGTGGCTTTGCAGAACATATCGCGTCATTGCAGCGTTTAGCTGTGGACGCAATACCTGTTCGCCTGCCCGGCGAGCTCACCGGGCTTGACGGGCTGGTTATACCCGGCGGGGAGAGTTCCACTATTAGCAAGTTGATGAGAGATTATGACATGGTCGAGACGCTGAGAGCCCTTATCGCTCAGGGATTCCCCATGTTCGGTACCTGTGCCGGCATGGTGCTGCAATCGAAAAAGGTGCTGGGCATGGATCAACAATCCCTGGCCGCGATCGACATCGAGGTGAGGCGCAACGCATTTGGCCGCCAGGTAGACAGCTTCGAGGCAGATATCGATGTCCCGGTACTGGGGCAGCTCCCATTCCACGCTGTTTTTATTCGTGCCCCCAAGATTCAGCATGTAGGTAACGATGTGGAAGTGCTGGCCACGTTACCTGACGGGACCGCTGTCGCTGTCAGGGAAGGGAATCAGTTAGCGACCGCATTTCACCCCGAACTTACTGCCGATCTCCGATTTCATGAGTACTTCCTTTCTCTCGTTGACAGTAAAAATCACAGCGAAAACAGCTTAGTATGATGATTCGTATCTTCCGTCTAACCGATGTTGCTGCACTGCCGTTATTCCTGAGAAGGTCACCCAATAATATAGCTAAAGTGCGAGATAAATTCAGCAGCAGTGGCAGCGAAAAAACATCGGTCTTGAATCTACTGAGCAGTTGTTTAGCACCGAGGGATCAGCGACATAGCTATGTTTGTGTTCACCACGGTCTTATCCGGGGACTGGCCTGTCTTCGGAGCAGTCAACGGTCTACCTCCTGGGAGATTGAACACCTCCTCATAGCAACGGATCACGAAGAATGCTGTTTAAACCTTCTGGAGAGGGTGGGTATCGCCAGCACTGCAACAAAAGCAGAGCGGCTTTTCCTCCGCCTTCAAAAGGATAGTCCCGTGATTCAGACCGCCAAAGAGGCTGGTTTCAATCCTTACCTTACCGAGTTCCTCTATTGTTTACACAAAGAGCAACTCACGGAATCCTTCGTAACCCCACTCAAACTGAGGGCTAGTTCAAACCTCGACGGTCATAGCCTGTTTCGGCTCTACAGCTCAGTAGTGCCGATAGACGTTCGTAAAGTGGAGGGGATGACATTTCAGGAATGGCACCTGGGCATGGATTACAGCATTGCAAGCGGGTACATTCTGGAGGATGCAGGGGAGATCAAGGCATGGCTGAGAGTCAGACATGCTGGAGGGGCGAGTCAATTCGACATATTGGCTGAGTCAGAAGTAAATATGGCCCAATTAGTAGAGAGCGGTTTATCCATGCTAAGCACCAAAAATGTGATATATTGCCTTGTCCCCGAGTTTCGACCAGACTTGAGACATGTACTCGAAGAGCGGGGGTTTTACCTGGTAGATGAGTTTTCTTGCCTGAGCAAACAATTTGCGGTTAGGATTCATGAGCCTAAGCTCATGCCCTTACAAGCCTAGGGGATGGTTACGATTATGTACAAAGTGGTTACTGATGACTTGGATGTGCTCCTTGCGGTATTCCCTGATTATATCGCCAAGCCACTGCTCCAGAAAGAAAACCGCAGTGAATTTCTGGAGGTAGTGATGGACCTGGGCCGACCGCCCGAGGCACGCTTTCTCAATGAAGAAGTGACCCTAAGCCCCCAAGAGGTGTCAGACGATGATATAGACTACGTAGTATCGCGCATCAGTGCTTTCGGTGATGACAACCGTGCCGGAATTGAACGAACGCTCCATCGTATTTCAGCTATTCGCAACCGAAAGGGACGAATCGTGGGCCTCTCCTGCCGGGTAGGAAGAGCTGTCTTCGGTACGATCACTCTGATCAGAGATTTAGTTGAGTCAGGGCAAAGCATCCTCCTTCTGGGACGCCCGGGTGTGGGCAAAACAACCATGTTACGTGAGGTAGCACGTGTTCTCGCCGATGACCTGCGCAAGCGTGTGATTATAGTGGATACATCGAACGAGATCGGTGGAGATGGTGATATCCCTCACCCTGCAATCGGACGAGCCCGGCGAATGCAGGTACCCACCCCCCTGATGCAGCATGCTGTAATGATCGAGGCCGTAGAGAACCACATGCCCGAAGTCATTGTGATCGATGAGATCGGCACCGAGCTTGAGGCTCAAGCAGCGCGAACTATCGCAGAACGCGGTGTTCAGCTCGTAGGTACTGCTCACGGCAATACCCTTGACAACCTGATGATGAATCCCACCCTTTCTGACCTCATCGGTGGCATCCAGCAGGTTACCCTGGGGGATGAGGAGGCAAGGCGACGCGGTACCCAGAAATCGATACTTGAGCGCAGGGCACCGCCAACCTTCGACGTCGTCGTAGAAATCCAAAACTGGGAACGGGTTGCTATACACAGCGATGTTGCTGCTATAGTCGACGCCACCCTGCGGGGACACCTCATACCGCTGGAGGTACGCTGGTTTGAGGACGGTGAGATAAAGAGTGAAAGTGTTATGCCCTTCGCTGCTATCGAACCATCTGTCACGAAAAGAATAAACAAGGGGGATGAGCCTCAGAGAATCCTACCGTTCGGTATTAATCGTGCTCGACTGGAGGAAAGCATCAGAAGGATGCGACTCCCTGTCGCCGTGGTAAGCAACCTTGACGAAGCCGACCTGCTGATGACATCGAAGAACCAGTACCGCAGGCAGTCACAAGTCCTGAGAGACGCTGAGATCAGGGGAATCCCCATATATGTTATCGGGAGTGATAAGGCCTCCCAGATGGAGATAGGTCTGGCCAATATCTACCGGATTGAGGAGAGTTCTGATTCTGTTGCCCTGGCTCTGAAGGAGACAGAGGAAGCGATCGAGGAGATTCTGCGCTCCGGAGAAATGGTCGAACTCAACCCGCAGAACGCTTTTATACGTCGCTTGCAGCATCAGCTGGCGGAGAAACATGATCTGGCGACCAGGAGCACCGGTAAACCACCACGGAGGCGTGTACGCATATACACGAACAATGAAGATTCTCCTGAGTAAAACGACCATCCACATTCAAATGTACCATTTCAATCGCTTATGCTCACTGCCATAGATACTGCTTCGTGCCAAAAAACACTGATTTCTGCCGTACTGCTCTCTCTGTCTTTACTGGGACGAACACTGG
>JAXHUK010000148.1:0-3275 GCA_034189725.1 Chloroflexota bacterium
TTTCGCCGAGTCTCCTCAGTATATCCCAGAAAGCCCCGCGGTACCCTTCTTTGATGGCATCGGTGAGAACGGTGTTGTCATTGTAGTTGTAGTTTTTGTCAGCACCTGCATCCGTACCGAAGAAGAAAAAACGTTCGTCACCGTCGACAAGCTCGGCCAGATACTCAGAGGCATCAGCGCCCAAACTTGATGACACATAGTAGACGGGGAAGAAAAAGCTCTCATTGTCCACGACATAGCCCTGCAAATTGGGATTCTCCTTCATTGGTCCCTGTTTGCGAACTATCTCCGCCAACCTGGTATACGGGAAAATACGCACTCCCAGGGAAGCACCCACCCTGTCAGGGGCGATTCTCTTCATAGCCTCAACAGTCTCCCTCAACGTCTCCCTGGTCTCACCGGGCCCGCCGAGCAGCAAATCATACATGGAGACGATGCCCTGCTGACGACAGGCTTCAGCCGTCTGAGCAACGTCTGTCACTGTGAAATCGCGTCCCAATCCCTGCAGTATGGGATCACAGCCGCTGTCTACGCCGAAGTTGATGCCGGCGCATCCTGCCTTGCGCAACAAATACGCCAGCTCGTGCGAAAAACCTGCGGGGGTGGCATAGGTATACCACCTGAGCCTGTTCCCCAACCCTCTCTCTATCATCTCCCGGCAGAGGTCACGGGCATGCTGCTCAGGTATGTTAACCTCACTGTCACACAGGTGGAGATTGTCGATGCCCATACTGAGCAAGGTTTCGATCTCATCAGCAACGCTATCGGGAGTGCGGAGCCGCAGCTTTGCACCCTTGCCTAATGGGTCAACACAGTAGATACAATCATTGGGACAGCCACGTTTGGTCTCGATGTTTCCCATACCCCCCTCGACAAAATAGCGATGGTTGTCCACTGCATTCCTCCCAGGAGTGGAGATACGGCTCAAATCGAGATACTGTACTGAAGTGAATCGATACCCGTCTCGTTGTCGATATACCAGGCCTGGCACGTCCGTGTACTCCTCATTCACCCCCAGCCTGCTGACAAGCAGTGGCAGAGATACTTCACCCTCCCCCCAAATCCCCAAATCGACATCGCAATACTCAAGAATGCGCTGAGGCATAATCGAAAATCCAGAGCCACCGAGGATTACGGGGGCAGAGGTGCATGCCTTCAGATGATCAATTACCGTTTTATACTTGGTAATGCAGAAATCCTGTGTAGCGAAAGAGGTGTCATCGGCGTTGCGCAGCGTGACCGCTACTGCCAGCACGTCATTGCGGGCAAAATAACCCTCTACATCACGGCACATATCAGTGGCAAAGCAGAGGTCGAGAATGTCTACCTGGAATCCGCTCTCTGTGAGGGCATGAGCGAGATAATCGAGCGCCAGTGGAGCTACCGGTGGCATCATCTGGTTGGGATTGACCAGGAGCACCTTGCCATGTTTCCTGGGCGAAATGGCGGCGGCAGGCATCAAACACCCTCAGACAAGCTATTTACCCGTTTCAACCAGGCCAGTGCGATATGCATCGCTGGCTCGTTATGGCGCAACCTGTGGTCTGCACCTTCGATAATGGAGATGTCTTTGGGGTCACCCGCCTCCTGGTAGATATCCCAGGCATTGCTAAGAGGAACGGTTTCGTCGGCATCACCATGGACAATCAAAATCGGCCGGGGAGATACGTCGTGTACACACAAAAGAGGACTGGTCTCTATAAAACCCGCAGCCCATTTTTCAAGAGATGGCGGAAAGTCGGCATCCCTGATTATTCCCACCTGACGGCAGTTCTCAATGAATTCGTCGATCCTGTTAAAACCAGCGATATCGAAGAATCGGGCGGGACACGCACACAGCACCAGATGGGAGACCCTTTTATCCCTGGCAGTGCAGTAGGCCGATGCTGCTGCTCCGCCGCTGAATCCCATCACCGATAGCCGCGATTTATCGACATCAGTTCTTTTGTACAGATAGTCTATTGCCGCACCCAAATCCCGCGTCCATCCCATCATGTCGAAATTGCCCTCACTCTCACCAGACCCCCTGAAGTTAAAGATAAGGACGAGGAATCCTTGATCACAAAATCTCCGCGCAAGTAGAGGGTAACCTGGATCCAGAGGATCCGGTGTTCTTCGAGCGGGAATACCGTGGCAGATAATTAGAGCAGGAAATGATCCTGAGCCTTCAGGATAATAAACCTCCGCTGCAAGTCGAATACCGTCTACCCCGAGGGTAACCTTCTCCACAAACTCAGATTTCATCTCATTCCAGGACCTCTTCTGCCGCGACTACCTCTTTAAAGCGATCAATGGCATACTGGCAGGCAGCAAAAGCCTCGGGACGCCGAACAGTAGCTACCGCAATAACCAGCGTGACCTCCCCTGCTGCTACCGCACCAGTGCGATAACAGAACACCAGCTCTCGTACATCCCATTTCCCCCTGATCTCACCAGCAATATCTTTGAGAGTCTTCGCGGCATCACCACCTGGTGCGCTGTGTTCAAGAGATAGAACTCGCTTATCCCCTGAGTAACCGCGTACCTTCCCAATGAACGTCACAACCGCACCGCACTCATCCCCCTTGACCCTGGATATAACCTCTTCGGCCACTATAGGCTTATCGGTAATCAGAAGCAAATCGTCATTACTCAATTTCATCTCCCTCCTGGTGGATGCACCAATAATTCACCTTCCAAACTAGATTGTAACCTATGGAATACCATAAGTCGACCTTTTTCGCCGTGTTGTTGAATTCAAAACCTTGACATCTCATTGGATTGACAGTATATTGCAACTTGAATCTGATGACATATCCAGGCACAGTAAACGTACTACAATCACGGACCACGGACGCGATATAAGGAGGATGAATGAAAAAGCTGGCATTCGGTTTCCTTGCCCTTGCTCTGGCAATGGGTGCTTTACTAGCGGTGCTACCTGGCCAGCAGGTGATGGCAGATCCCGGGGACGTCTACGTTGCCACTACCGGTGATGACCTTACCGGCGATGGAACCGCTGGGAATCCCTACCAAACCATCGACAAGGGCATTGACGAGGCCATCGCTGGTGATACTGTCCATGTCGCCGCTGGCACCTATGTTGAGAACATAACGATGAAGGGCGGGGTGGTGATCCAGGGTGCGGGGGCAGATGTGACCAGCATCAATGGTACTAGAGCTGGCTCCGTGGTGACATCTATCGGCCTGGACGCAACGGCAAAGCTCGCTGGTTTCACCATAACAAATGGCAGTGCTTTCACAGGTGGCGGGATGTATAACGAAAACTCATCGCC
>JAXHUK010000149.1:0-6259 GCA_034189725.1 Chloroflexota bacterium
CTGAATCACCAGCTACGAGGCCCCGAATCGGATGGCGATGCCGGGTACGTCTCTCAGTTAGCCTGCGAAATGGCTCTTCCTGCGACCATCGGTAGTCAGGATGTTCGAGCCTACCAAAAAGCGCACCGCCTTTCCCTCGAGGAAGCGGCTCGCGAGGTGAGATACGCCTTCTTCGCCGATATCGCGCACTCTTTGGGCACAACCACGGTGGCAGTAGGACATACATCGGATGACCAGGTCGAAACAATCCTGATGAACCTGGTGCGTGGAACAGGTCTCGGGGGACTACGTGGTATGCAGCCGCTGAGTCTCAGGGCATCGCACTTCGGAACCGAACTCAGGATCGTACGGCCTCTGCTCATGATCAGGGGAGAAGAAACAGAATCCTATTGCGCTGCTCAGGGACTGTCCCCCAGAGGCGATTCCTCTAACCTTTTACCGGATCAGATGCGCAACCGGACGCGCTCCCAGCTTGTCCCGCTGCTCCGAGAGTATAATCCAGATATCGACAGAGCGTTACTACGTACCGCCCGTGCTGCCGATGCCGACCTGGACTACATCGAAAACGAGGTTCTACGGCTTTGGGGCACAGTAGCGAACGAGCGATCAGAAGGAATTACTATCGAAAGGGCAGCATTCTCCCGTCTCCACCCTGCCCTCCAGCGCCACCTCGTTCGCTCTGCATTCCAGCGCCTGCTCGGTGACCTCCAGGATATCGAGTCCGTACACATCGAGAATGTGATAGCAGCCCTGGACAAGCCAGTGGGCAAACTACTTAACCTGCCCCATGATTTGACCTTTTACGGTGATTACGACCATGGCCTGATAACAGCCAGAGAAGCATCCTGCCCCTTTCCTGTGCTGGCAGGTGAGTGCCGGCTCAACATTCCCGGCGAGACCGAGTTCTGCGGATGGAGAGTAACCAGCAGCATCCTGAATCAGAGACCGACTGAGGAGCATGATGGGGATGAGTTAAGGGCATATCTCGACCTCGACATCACCGGTGAGGAAATCACAGTTCGAGGACGCAGGCGCGGCGAAAAAATCCAGCCCCTGGGTATGGAATCCCCCAAAAAGCTTCAGGACTTCATGGTCGATGCCAAGATCCCCCAAACCTGGCGGGATCGAGTACCACTGGTCTGCTCGCCGCAGCACATACTATGGGTAGCAGGCTGGCGCATCGACCACCGTGCCCGCATCACGCCCTCCACCAGGCGCATCCTCTGTCTGCAATTTGAGCAGCGAGAGCGAGACTCACTACCAAATCCGTAGGGATAATTCGTGAATTGCCCTGTTCTCCAGTGACTCCGATTTCGAAAAGATAGCCCAAATTGTCGAGCTAAGATTCTATTTGGGCTAAGCGAGGGTTTAACGCTCCTTTGCTGCTTGCGCCCAACCATAAGTTCGTGATATAGTAATCGCAACTTACTATGTTCTCCGATCTACCATGCCTAAACTTCAAGTACTGAAGCAAGGCAGGTAGACGATAGGGTATTGTGGGAAACTGCTCTGCCTCTCGTATTTGGAAAGGAGAAATAATGGGACGAATGAAATTATGCGTGAGCACCCGTTTTCTCTGGGTGCTCACGTTTTGTCTGTTCCCCCGCCCGCCTACTCAGTGAATCCACAAGGTACATGGTGATCGTACAATTGAGTATGGTTGTGTAATCCTTTACCACACTATGAAACAAGCCATAAACAAAAAAGTACTTGAGACTAATAAAGCGGAGGTACCTACATATTGAAAAGAGTAGTGTTTCTTATACTGACAGCGATTTTGCTGTTATCCATGGGTAGTACGCTCTCGGCATGTGATGAGCAGGACACCCATAAAGCCACCCCAACCCCCACGGTCGAAGCCACCCCGACCACTGAAGGGGTACCACCTCTGGAGTCAGCTGGACGGTTAAAAGTAGCAACCACCACCAGCCTGTACGACACCGGTCTTTGGGGCTACTTAGAGCCAATGTTCGAGGAAAAGTATGACGTAGAGGTCGACGTACTCTATGCTGGCACAGGCAAAGCCCTGGAGTGGGGAACCAGAGGTGATGTCGATGTTATTACCGTTCACTCCAAATCCCGCGAAGAACAATTCGTGGCTGATGGCTACGGAGAAGAACGAGTGCCGTTTGCCTACAACTACTTCCTCATCGTCGGTCCTGAGGACGATCCTGCCGGCATCAGTGGCATGAGTCCGGAAGATGCATTTGCCACGCTGATGACCGTGGGAGCGGAGAATCCCGATGTCAAGTTCATCTCCCGTGGAGACGATTCCGGCACGCACGGCAAAGAAAAAGCGATCTGGACCAGTGCCGGGTACGACTACGAAGAAGTCAGGACAGCAGGTGACTGGTACATAGAGGCCGGAAGTGGCATGGGGCCAACGCTTGTAATGGCCAGTGAGATGCTGGGCTACACGCTAAGCGACATCGGCACCTTCCTCTCATTCCAGGCAGAGTTGGGTCTGGTCCCCGTTGTAGACGAGGGCGACATATTGCTTAATGTCTATTCGGTCCTCGTGGTGACCAGCACAAAGTATCCAGAAATGGCAAATAATATGGTAGAATTCATTACATCGGATGAAATTCAGGAACTAATCGGCGACTACGGTGTTGAGGAATACGGCAGACAACTGTTCACACCCTGCGCCGGCCAGGACATGTAGGAGTAAATGTCCGAGCTAGCTGACGCTTTTGTAACCGCACTGAAGCTGATTTTTACCGGAGACCCCGAGGTTCTGGCGATCACAGCCAGGACCCTGGGGATCTCCGGTAGCTCCACATTAATTTCCACCCTGATATTTGTGCCCCTGGGCTGCTTGATATACTTTAATGAGTTCAAAGGTAAACGACTCTTAATAAACATCATACAGACCTTCTATAGCCTGCCCACCGTTTTCGTTGGCTTGCTGGTATTCATCACATTCTCCAGGGCAGGGCCGCTCGGCAGCCTGGGCATTCTGTTCACCCCCACCGTAATGATAATCGGGCAAGTCGCTCTGATATCGCCCATTATTACAGGACTAACTATCTCAGCGCTGAGCGGTGTAGGCCCCGAAATCAGGGACACTGCCGTCTCCCTGGGCGCTACCAGGTTTCAAACAGTTCGTACGATATTGACCGAAGCGAGATATGCTACAGCAACCGCTATCCTGGTCGGATTCGGGCGTGCCATCGCCGAGGTCGGTCTTGCTATAATGGTTGGTGGCAACATCAGAGGGTTCACCCGCACGCTCACCACTGCGATGTCACTGGAAACATCCATGGGGAATATCGAACTGTCAATGGCATTGGGACTCATCCTCATCACACTCGCGCTTATTGTCAGCTTCCTGGTAAACAGGTTGCAACAGAGGTAACAAATGCAACTGGAAGTAAAAGGAGTATATCAACAGTTCGGTGAAAGCGAGATACTGAAGGGCGTCGATCTCAGTGTCAAACAGGGCGAGGTATTCGTGATCATAGGCCCCACCGGTTCAGGGAAGACCACGCTCCTGCGCATAATCGGGCTGCTTGACAAACCGACATCGGGCGCACTCTATTTCGGTGGCCATGAGGTCACTGATTCAGAAAGTGCCCGCCTCGACGTCCGCAGAAAACTGGCGATAGTATTCCAGAAGCCCGCTGTATTCAATACCAGTGTCTACGACAATGTCGCCTATGGACTCAAGATCAGGAACGAAAAAGACGATAGCCTGCGCAGTAAGGTGCAAAATGCGCTGGAGACCGTAGGGCTATCGGGATACGAGAACAGGAGAGCCCGAACACTGTCGGGAGGAGAGATTCAGCGAGTGGCCCTGGCCCGGGCGATGGTCATTGAACCCGAGTTGCTGCTGCTGGATGAGCCTACGGCAAACCTCGACCCGGTATCCACAGCGAACGTGGAGAAGCTGATATCGCAGGTCATTCAGAAGCTGGATTCCACTGTCATTATGTCAACCCATGACATGTTTCAGGGGCAGCGCCTCGCCGACCGCATGGGGGTGATTATCGCGGGAGAGATGCTGCAAACAGGCGATCCCAGGGAGATATTCTCCTTACCCCAAGGCCGCGAGATCGCCGAATTCGTGGGCATGGAGAACATACTGAGTGGTAAAGTCTCCTCCAACGAGGGGGGCATGGTCACCATAGGTATCGACAACACCGTGGTCGAGGGGATATCGAACCTCGATGCCGGCACCGAGGTTTACGCCTGCATCCGCCCCGAGGAGATCACCCTGGCGCGAGCAAAAGACTCGACCAGCGCCCGTAACACCTTCCCTGCCGAGATAACCCGCATCGTACTGTTCGGACCGCTCGCCCGTGTCGAGATGGACACCGGCTTCCCCCTTATCGCCCTGATAACCAAACGGTCGGCAGAGGAGATGGACTTGCAGACCGGCACCCGCATCCATGCCTCGTTCAAAGCCACCGGGGTTCACATTATCCCACGATGAGCTAGTAGAAATGTAACACACGTTTCAATCCTCACCCGACCCTTAGGCCGGGTGCTACTCTGTTAAGGGTGTTCAGCGATGCACTCCTCTCTTCGTTTCAATCCTCACCCGACCCTTAGGCCGGGTGCTACCGAATGAAAAACATCCCGTTTAAACCCTATTTCCGTGTTTCAATCCTCACCCGACCCTTAGGCCGGGTGCTACGGCATCTGTTGCGCCCCCGTTATATTATCGAGAACTACATCCGCCTTGCCAATCAGCCCCAGACGTTCCGACCACAAGGGCAACGCCCGCTCGATGCGCACCTCATCGAACACCTCGGACTCCTCATCATGCACCCGCTCGTGGACATCTCGCCCGCGCAGGGTGTACAGGTTCTCGTCCCATACCTGCTCCCGATAGATAAGGGCACACTGCCGTGGACAGTAGCTGTAGTGCTCCAGCGCCGAGAGCAAGACAGGCTCTTCATTCTCCATCCCATGTTCAATTGTCATCGTTGCTTCCCATTCAACCAACCAGACGCGTAAGCGTTACCCCTGAAGGCAGATTCTCTTCGTCCACTGTCACGGTATAATCCTCAAACTTGCGGGATGCTTCCACTCCCTCATTTCGCTTCACGTTCACACACCCAAAAAGCTCGTGTGCGGGGGCATTGCCCACACTATTCTCATGGCTGAATACATACAGTCCACGACATGACATCAACCCCCGGCTGGCGGAATGGTCGAGGTCCCACATCTTTTGCAGAGCCTCCCAAAAAAGCGCCAGGTCCTCGGCCGTGCCGCCGGTATCTTGAGCGAACTTAGGGGTAAAAAACCCATGACCCAGATACAGGCCATAGGGCACCAGGGCTTTTCGTCCCATCGTACCCGTGGCAGCCTTTTCATCATCATCTCCGCGGGTTTCCTCACCGGGATTCTCTAAAGCGACCCTGGTAATAGAGAGGTCCAATGGCAACACAGGATCAATGGAGCGAGCGAAAGTCAGTTGAATAGGGCCGCGAACCTGTCCGCAATTGTAGCCCTCTCCCTTTTTTCCTACCAATACTGCCCCGAAGGTTCTCACATCGTAATAGTTCTGACACATCCAGTCTCGTGCCTCATCGGATCTCTTGTCATCTCCTTTTTTAGCACCGACGGCCTTGTAAGCACGCTCCTTATGATCCACAAGGTAGCCACGATGTTCTACAAATATCTTGTATCGCGCCTCTCCTCCTTTAGTAGCATCCACCCAATCGCGGACCTTGCGCTTGAGGCAGACATCGGTAACTAAACCTTGCATGGTCTCGGGGTCTACTCGCGGCAGGTTGCCAGCATCGGGGTCGCCATTGGGATTACCATCAGTTACCTCGAACAAAAGTGCGAAATCATGGCGGCGATTAACATCGGTGTATACTTCAGTGTTCATTTAGGTTTCACTCCTTTAATTTAATGACTTATTCAGTCCCGTCGGGTTCGGTCGCTTCTTGCTCCGCTTCCTGTTGAGACTGCCTGTAAGCTATAGCACCAGCGCGGTCGGCTGCCCGCTGGTGATAGTAACCCAGGGCGAAGAGACCTTGCTGTTCCATAGTAAGCGTTTTGGGAAAGTTACTGAGTCCTGATTGAACTTCCTCCAGCCTCTTTTCCAGGGCGATATAGCTACCGTATTTCTCCTTACGCAATTTGCCCAGATGTGCTTGCACCCCTCTCAACAGATGCCCAAAAACCGATGCCGGCGCTGATGAGGCAGTGCCATAGAATCGGTCGACTATGGTACTGTTGATCTTACGGGGCTTTGCTGCCTCCTCCTGAATCGACTCCAACACAGCCAGTAGCCGACCGCAAA
>JAXHUK010000015.1:0-12971 GCA_034189725.1 Chloroflexota bacterium
CTTCTTCTAGCACCCCGTGTTCCTCAACGATAGAGGGTTCCTCAGATATGCTCCCAGGGTGCTCCATAAGTCGTACTACTTTCTGTTCAACGAGGTCAATCTCTGCGATGTAGGCTTTCTCTGCGCATATAATCTCTACCATTGCGCGTTGCCCTGAGAACACTACGGTTTCCTCTTCTCCCCCGGGCGTGTCACTTATGGTCACCGACATGCCGCCGCTTTGTGCGAGTGCCACATTGTTTATACTACCCCCGAGGGCCAGAAGTTCCTGAATCCCGGGATCAGCCATGGCAATATCAATCGCTGCTTGCTCATCGGCTTCTGAGGATTGAGAAAACGGTGCCCATGCAGTGTCCACTGGAGTTATCTCGGTTACCTCCCTGGCATCCATGTCGATATGTACCTTCCAACAGGCTTCTCCGGATCTCATCATAACCCATGCCCTGTTCTGTGACGGCGAGTTAAGAGCGGTATTCGCGCCACTGTCAGCTTTAATGAAGCCAGTGGTGAAGAATCCCATTACACCCTCCAGGGTAGCACCATCATCGATGAGAGCCATAACCTCTGGATCAGACCTGGCGATATCGAGAATCTCCGTGCCAAGTCCGTCCTTATCCGTAATTTGGAATGAATGGGGCCAATTCCCCCCGAACACTGTAACTTGTGGTTCCTGTGCTTCTTCAATCACACTCACACTCAGTACACACTCCTTTTCGAGATCTATCTCTACGACGTACAATGTGTCCCCTTGCCTTACGTGCACCATAGCCATCATCACCATATTCGGTACTTCTACCTTATCGCTTTCTTCTTCAACCTTGATCGCACTCATTGTATAGACGGGGAACACATTTTCTATAGTGCCTCCATCGGCCAGGATACCCTGAACCTCAGGGTCAGCTTCAGCTATAGAAATAGCCTTCTGCTGATCCTCTTCGGTTAGTTCAGGCATCGGGATCGATTCGACCTCGGTTACCTTTTTCGTGACAAGGTCTACGTTGGCAGCGACAAGCGGACTCATTGCTGCGCCACAAACCACCACTCCCTTGCCATCGCCTACCTGGACAACCTTCACCAGGGTAATTTCTTCGACATTCTCTCCGAGAGCTGCCTTAACCTCTGGTGCATTCTGCGCGATCTCCGCTGCTTCAGCATATGCCGGATTTGTACCGGATGGTATTCCAAGGCTTAGCCCAGCAATCAGCGCCATTGCCAGCACAGCGACCGTCACGGTTCTCCATGCTGGCTGTCGTGCGATTGTTTCTCTTATCATGGTTCCTCTTTCTCGTAATTTGGATTGCGTTGCCCTCCATATCGTGACCCTTGGTTGCTCTTCGGCTGCAAGCCGCTGTCTGATTTCAGCCCACGCTCGTGGAGAAAGGGTAGTTGCTGCTGCTGTTGCCATAAGCACATGACGAACGGCCTTCTGGGTGGCAACAAGCGCTTCCAACTCCGTTTGACAGTGGGTGCAGGCCGAGAGATGAACTCGAATATTCTCCTGCTCACTGGGCGCTAGCTCACCATCGAGATAGGCCTCGAAAAGCACTCTCGCGTCTTTGCAGTTCATGATCCTTCCTCCTTTTAGCACGACTCGTCTTCCCCGGGGAGTTTCAATTGCTCTCGCAGTTTGTTCATTGCCTGGTTGATCCGCGACTTGACTGTGCCCAGGGGGATATCCAGAACCTGAGCGATCTCATCGTAGGACAAATCGTTGAAGTACCGCAGGACAAGCACCGGGCGATGTCTGCCATTGAGGTGATTTATTGCCCTCAGCATTGTTTCATACTCCAGCCTGCTCATTACAATGTCCTCCGTGAGTAGCTCACTCTGTATCCCTGGCAGGTCAAATCCGTTTTCTGTCGCCTTCTCCAGTGACAAAGAAGAGGGCTTTTTCTTGCGTTGCCGGCACACGCATCGGTTGACAGTGATACGGTGGAGCCAGGTGGTAAGCTTACCCTTGGTTGGATCGAAGGTGTGTCGTGCCCTCCACACAGTCAACCACACCTCCTGAAGGACGTCCTCAGCCTCTTCCCTGTCGCCGGTCATGAGATAGGCAGTCCTGAACACCAGCCCCTGATACTGCTGGAACAATGCCTCGAAGGCATCTATGTCGCCTGACTGCCATTTCTCAGCTGCGTTGTTCATCTGCTTATACTATACGTTTTTTCGGTCGAAAAAGTTCATTTTTCTACTGGTATTCAAGCGGTGATTCAGAGGTAACCTCAGCCATTCAGACAGCTAGCTGTCTGAATGGCTGAGGTCGAGGCTTACATAGTTGTTCTCGAATAGCCCTAGACGTAATGCAGTGCTTACGCTCGTAAGGTGGTCAGGTGAGTTTGAGATGGTGAGATGAAATGAGCCTACGTTGTATTGAACGCTTTCTCTTTAGGTAGGGGCATAGCATGCTGTGCCCCTACCTTTTGGTTCATATTCTGCTTTTTGGGGTACCCTATTGACTCTCCCGTAGCGGGAGGGTATATACTCCAGGGGAAGGCCTTCGAAATACCACCAATGGAGAGGAGCAATGCTTAAAATCGGCGACTTTTCCAGACTCAGCCGGGTTACGGTAAAAGCTCTGCGTTACTACGACGAGATCGGTCTGCTCAGGCCGGCAGAGGTAGACCTGTTCACCGGATACCGCTACTACTCGGTTAGCCAGTTACCACGGCTCAATCGCATTGTCGTTCTGAAAAACCTGGGGCTCTCGCTCGAAGAGATCGCCCAACTCCTGACCGATAACCTGCCCTCAGACCAGATTCGGCGGATGTTACGTGTCAAACAGGCCGAGATTCAGCAAAGGGTATGCGAAGAGCAGGAACGACTGCTGCGAGTGGAGGAGTTGCTGATAAGAATTGAAAAGGAGGATATGATGCCAGCTTATGAAGTAGTGATTAAAAAGGCTCATCCCCAGATGTTTGCGTTAGTACGTGACGTACTACCCACATATGGTGATATCGGGCAGCTCTACGGTGAGATATTCGCCCACATTGGGAAACATGGAGTCGCGCCAATGGGGCCACCGATGGCTATCTACCATGATGCCGAGTACCGGGAGCGAGATGTCGATGTGGAAGCAGCCGTGCCTGTAGGTGGATCAGAACCTGATGCTGGAAGGGTGTCACTGCGTGAGCTACCAGCGGTGGAACAGCTAGCCTGCGTGGTGCATGTAGGGGCATTCGATGGCATAGACCAGGCATACAATGCGCTCATGACCTGGATCGAGACCAATGGTTTCAACATCATCGGCCCCAGCCGGGAGGTTTATCTGCAGGGGCCTGGCCCGGGCACTGACCCGGCATCATACGTAACCGAGGTGCAATTTCCTGTTGAGAAGGCCTAGCAAAAGTCGCCATCCTGTCATTGAGTTGCGAGAACATATAGGGGCGTTCAATTGAACGCCCCTATATGATTCCCCCTCAATTCATGGGTATGTTCTCTTTAAGCGGGAGGGGCTTCGCCGAGCCTGTGCTGAGGAACGAAGTAGCTCTGCATGACATAAAGATGCGTTGGTAGGCTGGAGCATTCGTTGTCACATTCTCGGTTTTATCGGATGGGGTACTCGTTAGTTAGGTGTAGGAGCGACTGACAATCTCAGAAAGTTATGCGACATTGGAGGTTAGTCTTTTGCTATACCAGGCTGCAGTCAATACGTACAGAAACTCAGGGTTGGGTAAAACAAGGAATGTTCCGTTCGTCTTATAGCCATTTGTGCCAAAAG
Organism: Chloroflexota bacterium; assembly: GCA_034189725.1. GTDB lineage: Bacteria > Chloroflexota > Dehalococcoidia > SZUA-161 > SZUA-161 > JAXHUK01. The sequence goes on from JAXHUK010000015.1 coordinate 3,719, forward strand.
TCGATTCCACAATCCAGGATTCGCCTGATGTTTGCTGGATCTGAGAGAGGGCAATATTCAGAATCGGCTCCGCCATACTCATCATGACAACGGGTGGCGAAGGCAGGAATTGCAGTCCTGTAGAAGCAGCCAGCGCATTGAGGAAGTATCCACCCATTATGTTACCGATCTCCCCCAGGCCTGATTGCTCCAACTCGCCCAGATTCTGTGTCGTACCAGGGGGCTCACCCATCATTATATCCAGTAGCTCAAATGCAGCTTTGGGATCATAGACCAGCAATATCTGGCCCTCGGCGCTTCCGGTCACCCTCAAGTGAATCCCTACTACGTTTGCCTTGGGCCCCCCGAAGAGATAAGGAACATCTTTGATATCAACCGATCGAGGGATCAGTGTAATAATGGTTATCTCTCGATTGATCATCTTCGAAAGGCCGTAGATGGCATTGGAAATACCGGCGCTTATCAGCTCCGCCCAGGCCCTGCGATCAATGTTACTGTGTATCACACTTTCATCACCCAATACCAACCTCCTTAATCGCGGCATGATTTAAGCGTACACACGAAAGTACCGTTCTTCATAATCTTAAGTGTTACTGCCTTATAGTATAATAGTAACCTATGCGCAGACAATACCCGCTTTGTTCCTACTACATGGTGCAATAGTACTACATAAACATACCACGAGCCCTGCACATTGCTTTCCACACAACCTGCCAGCACGGTGCAGATGTGAGGGGGAAATGCTCTACCGGGGGCAAGCACGCTCGCCCTGTGAGACAGGACTTTCCAACAGGAGAGCACAGGACAGTCTACACCCTTCAATTGAGACAGCGGGAACCGATCATATTATTGACAGGATTATCTGAAAAGACTATGGTCAGGCCACAACCTGTATTTAGTACCGAGTAGCGAGTTGGTGGTGAGTCACAATACCGCCATGACGCTACAATGATCCTGGAGAAACAATAATGAAAGCCATTATCTACACCGAATACGGACCGCCGGATGTTCTTCACCTCAGAGATGTTCCAAAACCCACTCCCAGGGACAATGAGGTGCTCATTAGAGTAGGTGCCACAACTGTGAATCGAACGGACAGTGCAAGGCTTCGAGCACAGCCTTTCATCATGCGGTTCACCACAGGATTACGTAAACCCAGGAATAGAATTCCTGGCACCGATTTCGCAGGAAACGTCGAAGCCGTTGGCAAAGACGTTAAATCCTTAAAAGTCGGAGATGATGTTTTCGGTTTTGATGACAACGGTGTAAGCTCTCAGGCACAATACACGACATATCCCGAACCTAAAGGGATAGCCACAATGCCACAAAATCTATCCTATGAGCAAGCTGTAGCGTGTCTGGAAGGAGCACATTATGCATATAACTTTGTTAACAAGGTAACTCTTGTGAGGGGACAAAAAGTCCTCGTTAATGGTGCGACCGGAGCTATTGGTGCCGCAGCAGTGCAACTGTTAACCTATTTCGGTGCCGATGTGACGGCTGTATGCGCTTCAGAAAACGAAGAATTGGTTAGATCGTTAGGAGCCACGACAGTAATTGACTATACAAAAGAAGATTTCACCAAAGTCAACGAAACATACCACTATGTTTTTGATACAGTGGGTAAAAGCTCATTCAAGAAGTGCAAACCACTATTACAATCCGGTGGTATCTATATGTCATCCGAATTGGGCTGGATGGCTCAAAATCTCCTCTTTACCCTCATTACGCCGATTTTTAGTGATAAAAAGGTCAGGTTCCCGCTTCCCACAAATCACCGGCGAACCGTCCTGTTTGTCAAGCAACTTTGTGAGGAAGGTGCGTTCAGAGCCGTGATTGACAGGAACTATCCACTGGAGGACATTGCAGAGGCGTATCGATATGTCGAAACAGGGCAAAAAATAGGAAACGTCGTCATCACTATCGAACACACTAAGATATGATGATACAATGTCATTGTCTGGAATCCCAGGCAAAGTTTTTCTAGAGCAAATAACAGAAGCGGGTATTTTCATCATAATACCCACTTCCGCGTAGTTCTACTAAGACTGACTAATTAGTCAGTTATATCAGCGATAGTTTTAATAAAGCTATCTTTTGGCCAATTCTCTATGTCCAGTGCCATTGGTATAATAACCTGATCGGCATATATACGATTCATTGAAGAGATTGTTCCATCATCGCCAATCAAGTACCGCCCCTGTGGGCCTCCCAATGTATAATATTTGCCAGGTTCGTATTCTCTGAGAAACATTACGTATGTTTCTCCAACAGAATACAAAGGATCATCGGTTACTATTTGTTCATTGCCAGCTCCAGTTTGATTAACAATAACCTGTTCGACTTTTTCACCCTTGAGAACCGTCTCTATTTTGAATAGATATTGTGTAAAATAAATACGAGGTTCTCCTTCTTCAGTTTTCAGGCCTACAGGTACGGATGTCACAGAATCAATTTTTTCAATTCTACCGACGGCAATCAAATCCGAGGCCTTGCTCAGTTCTTCAAAACTTCCATATGCATAAGCCCAACTTACCTGTATAGCCGCAGGCTTATCTTCTCCATATTGAGCACTCTGGCAGGGTTCATCAGCTGATGCTATGACTAAAATCGTAGGTATTGCAATTATCGTTATTATTAACAGTACAATAAGGAATATGTGCCTATGTATAACAGTAGCCACTATCAACCTCCGTACTATACTCCATAGGTATCATACCTCGAACCTTCGCCACCAGTAAATCCGTTCATTAGCACGTCATCCCAGAGACCAACATCAGCGAGACCCAAAGCATGTCCTGGCTCATGGCATGTGACAGATCGGATTTTATTAGTAGCATAACCATCAGTGTACTGCTTGTTACAGGCCTGTCCTATACTGATTTCGTATACATTATCATGTATAAGATCAAGTGTCAATATATCCTTATAAACTTTCTTCAAGGAGCATGTATAGTACAGGGCCTCCATTATTTCGAAGCTACTATCCAAAACCTACAGGCTTATTAATTGATATCCGTCTCTGAAGAATTTTTAATACTATGCTTCTCGTTAGATCTAAACATGAGTATCTGAAAAGAGAAATAATCTTAGTGCACTTGAATCAGACGATACATACCAGTAAAAATAATTCGCAAAACCCCTCATTTACGCTATAATACTCGTTGCGAACAAAGTCAACTGAATTTGCGGCGTAAGGGGAAACGGCGGTTGCCGAATCTTTCCCCCAATCCCTTGAGCATGCCTGACGGCATAAATCAGTGCTGGTCTGCTGATTTCATGAGCGATGCCTTATGGTACGGGCAGCGATTTCGCACCTTTAAACAGGTAGACGATTAATGTCGGGAATTGGATTGCTAAATGAGAAGTCGCTTCACGCATCGTTGAAGGAGTGGTACGCACAGCCAGGAGACCGCTCTGAAGTAACGGTTGAGGGATTTGTGATCGACATTGTTCAAGATGGTCTGTTGCTGGAAATCCAGACCGGCAACTTCGCGTCTATCAAATCGAAGCTGATGCACCTGGTACATGCACACCGGGTACGGTTGATCTATCCAATAGCCCGGGAGAAGTGGATCGTTAAGCTGGCGAAGGACAACAGTGGTGGAGTAACTCGCCGCAAGTCACCCAGGAGAGGGCAGTTGGAGGATCTGTTCTGGGAAATGGTGAGCTTCCCGCAGTTGCTGGTGAATCCGCACTTCTCGCTCGAAGTACTGTTGATAAGGGAAGAAGAGGTAAGGCGGTGCGAAGAGAAGCGGAAATGGCGCAGAAAGGGATGGATCACTGAGGAGCGCCGGTTACTGGACGTTATCGACCGGAGGTTGTTCGAGGAGCCGGCAGATTGGCTCGCGCTCCTCCCCGAGAATCTGGAAGAGTCATTCACCACGAAAGATTTGGCGGAAGCGATGGGTATCAGGAGGCCGCTGGCACAGAAGATGGCCTACTGTCTGCACAAGGTGGGAGCGATCGAGTTGACAGGTAAACGGGGGAATGCCAATTTGTACAGGATTGCTGGCGCCTGACCGGCGTATGGGGCTGACACTACTACCACTGCACGAACATGGGCATGACCACATGCAGGTAATCGCTTTTACCTACGGGACGGAGTGCCCCGGGGCTTGAGGACGTCGTTATCTCCAGGGATACCTCATCATCGCTCAGCACACCGAGGACGTCCAGCAAATACTTGCTATTGAAGGCGATCTTGGTTTCCTCCCCCTCGACGACCGCATCGATATCCCCGACGTTGTCACCAATCTCCTCGGCGCGAGCTGAAACAGCGATCCTCCCTGCTCCATCCCGAGGCATGATTTGTAACCGGATAATGCCGCTTCCATCACGGGCAAAGATGGAAGCGCTCCTGGTCGCCCTCAAGAAATCGGTGAGCTTGACCACGGCTCTGGTGGTACAGCTTTCGGGAATGAGTTGCTCGTAGTTGGGAAATGTGCCCTGAATTACCTGTGAAACCATTTCAATATTCCCCATTTGGAACAGCACCTGGCTTATCTGGGGGTTGATGGTGAGTTCCAGGAACTCTTCGTGGTCACCAAGAAGGCGGTTGAGCTCAATAAAAGAACGTGCAGGGATAATTATGGCCACATTTTCGCCAACAGGTTCATCGAGAGTCATTGTATGCACCGCCAGACGGAAGCCATCAGCAGCAGCCATGGTCAGTTTGCCATCATTGAGTTTTGTGAGGACACCTGTGAGTACAGGGCGTGATTCTTCTGATGCTGCGGCAAAAACCACCTGACTTATGGCCAGTCTGAATGCAGCGGCTTTGAGTTTAACCTTAATCCCTTCCTCAATTCTGGGAACAGTTGGAAAATCTGCAGCATTTAGACCGCTGATATGTGCATCTGAACGGGCACTCCGTAATTCAAGGTTAACAGAATTGGCGGGAACAGTGATCTCGATCTGGCCACTGGGCAAAGAGTTGACGAAATCGGTGACCAAACGCGCAGGAATAGTAACGGTCCCCTCCTCTTCAACTGTAGCCGCAATCCAGCAACTGGTAGCAATCTCAAGGTTTGTCGCCGATAACTTAAGCTGCGAACCCTCAGTTGCCAAAAGAATATGGCTTGTAATAGGCAGTACCGGCCTCGTCGCCGTTGCCCTTCCTACTACTGCCAGAGCTTTATTCAAATCTTCTTGCGAGCATGAAACCTTCATTATTCACTCCTAGCGGTCAGTGGCCGTAGTATATCCTCTTATTATATACCACGTCAAGTGGTAAGAGAATTGTTAGATGCTGGTATCTGGGCACTACGTGGTATCGCATTCGTGCGGATCATGCCAACTGCGGTACAACTCCATGACGAAAAAATGCTTTCCACTCCGGGAAATGTTACCGGAAAGAACAAAACCACACTTCTGAAAGCACTTTTGCGCCCGAAGATTCCAATCCAGGGTATCAAGATATATCCGATCCATCTCTGTATTCTCGAACAGGTAGTCTACCAGCAGTGTAATAACCTCAGTCCCGTATCCCTTTCCCCAGTATTCCCTGTCGCCGATCATGATACCAATCTTCACCTGTTTCCTGCTCTCATTCATGTCGTAATACATGCAGTTGCCAATATGCTTGCCCTCCAGGTTATCGATACCGAACCAGCGCTTCAGTAGATCTCCTCTCCGCAGTTCATCCACATAGTAGAGAGTATATTCTTGAGGAAACATAGCCAGTGGCTGCACACCATCGAAGCCCGCCAGCTCAGGGTCGCTTCTCCAGGCATAATCGTCCAGAGCATCGCTGATCAGCTTCTCTCGTAATACAACCTTTTTCCCAGTGAGCAACCTAGTGCCCTCCTTGCTAAATTCTATAAGTTCCTAGTTCTTCAGTCAACCGAAATGTGATATAGTCCACAAATACAAATCCCCTGTGATATGCGTGCTCAGGTCTGTGGGTAGTGGCGATCTTCTGCCCCCACTGTAGATCGGTTAGCTCTCCTTTTCCGTCGTTCGTTGCTTTTGTTAGACAGCTCGCAGTTGTGATGCTATACTAGTCGAAATGAAGCACAGGAGCTGTGATTGGGACAGAAAGACCATCTCGTTGTAGCCCTCGATATCGGTGGTACGAATTTCCGACTCGCCGTCATAGACAGTAACGGTCATATCTTGAGGCAGCACAAAGACCATAGCTATCCCGAACAGGGGCCAGAGCAGGCAATCAAGCGAATTGGGGACGAGGCAACAGAGTTGCTGGAGAACTTCAATCCCGATTCGATAAGGGGCATGGGAATCGCTATTGCCGGGCTTGTCAATCCAGTCACCGGGATACTGCTCACCTCGCCGAATCTACTCAGTTGGTACAACACACCGCTGAAGGATATCTTCGAGCAGGAGCTCCAGCTTCCAGTCTCTATAGGCAATGATGCCAACCTCGCTGCCCTGGGAGAGCATAGATACGGGGCGGGCAATGGTAGCGAGGATATTATCTATCTCACAGTCAGCACTGGCATCGGGGGTGGTGTCATCACCGGCGGTAAGCTACTGCTCGGCAGTACAGGATTCGCCGCCGAGTTGGGCCACATGACGATAGACATCAACGGGCCAAGATGCACCTGTGGCAACATCGGCTGTCTGGAGGTAATGGCCTCCGGGACCGCTATAGCTCGCCTCGCCAGAGAATCGCTCTCTAAAGGAAAACCGAGCAGAATCACCGAACTCGTCTCGGGAGACCTGACCAGGGTGACCGCTGCGATGGTGGCCGAGGCAGCCCGATCAGGCGATGTCCTGGCCAGTGAGATTATGTATACAGCAGCAACCAATCTTGGAGTCGGGGTCGTTAACCTGGTTCACATATTCAATCCCGAACGCGTCATTATCGGGGGTGGGGTATCACAGGCGGGAGAAATGATCTTTGAGCCCGTACAGCAGGTCGTCGCGGAGAGGATTATGCCTGATATCATCGTGGACATCCTGCCAGCCAAACTCGGAGATGACTCCGGCCTCCTCGGTGCAGCAGCCCTGGTTTTAGACAGTACGCCAGGCTAAAGGTCAAAGGGATCTTCCCAGAAACCTATCTCGTCCAGAGCTTCCTCTGCCGCCTCACGGACTGCCTCGTCCGGGTTATTCAGACACTGCTTTAAGCACTCGTTTGCCTCGCCGCCGCCTATCCGTCCCAGTGCTTCTATTGCAGCTATCTGGACCTCGGCATCGCTGTCCTCTATAAGTTCGGCAATGTGAGGGACTGCGTCTTCTGCTTCAAGCTCTCCGCAAGCGCCCACCGCCTCGAACCTCAGTTGAGGATGGAGACTGCGGAGCTCTTTCAGAAGTATCGGGAGCCATATGGGGTTACAGTTCAGCCCCATGGAGTACAATGCGCTGGCACGGAACTCAAGGTCGTTACTATGATACATCTGACGTATCATTTCCTGTACATGCGGTTTGTCCAATGGGCTGATAGCTTCGAGCACCCTGCAGAGCACACTTGGTTGTTCATTTTGCTCATCGAACGCGGTAAGCAGTGCTTGCTCAACCCTGTCGGCATCATCTGCTGACAGCCTGCCCAATTCGGCGAGCATGGCGAATCTGCCCAGGGCAGTGGCAGCCGTAGCGCGAACCGTATGTTCTTCATCCTCTATGAGCAGGTTAATCAGCGGTTCAATCAAGGAGCGCTCTTCACACGCATACAGCCCCTCGATAGCTCTAACCCTGACCTCACTATCGCTATCGGGGAGGCATATGCGACAGAAATCATCGAAATCCAGATCAAAATTATCCTCGGTAAGCTCTATCAGACGCTCCATTATCAGCCTCCGCCGTGCAACATCGATTTGTGGCCATTCCCTCTTCAATATCGCTAGCTCTTCCGCGGATAGTGCTGAAAGTTCGGTGAGCCGTGAGGTAATCACGGGCTTACTGAGATCCCCCAGTTCCGCGAGATACTGTTCCAGTGGTGACGACATGGTATAAACCTTTTGAACTTCGGAGTGCGATCGTGTCCGTGGTCCGTGTCCGTTATTTAGCCAGAGCTTCTGCAAGTCTTGCTAACATCTGACTTACTCTATCATAACACGTTCGTAACTCCGAATATTCTTCTTTTACAAAATACTGCTCTCGTTGTGATGACTTGGTATAAACTTAAGTCTCAGGTATATCAAATGTCCAAGTTTCAGAGGCAACCCCGAATGAATTCGGGGGCTAAACACTTTGCTTAGACCTCCAATTCGTTGGATGTTTCTTTCTTTGCACTTTACCTTTTGAAATTTGATATTTGAGCTTATCCTCTAATCATTCCGTGACACTGCAAGGTTGGTGCAAAGGATATGCGGGGTACACAGACGCCCTCCCAACCATTTGCATTCTCTTCCGATAGCGCCAATGTCCTTCAGCACGTCATAGATATTGCCTGCGATCATGGTATCCTTTACGCGGCCCTCCAGTTTCCCGTTCTTCACGCTGTAACCGAGCAAGACATTCCCGCTGAAGTCACCGCCCAGTACATTTCCCTGGCCGGCACCCAGGAGCTGTTCAACAACCAGCCCTTCTTTAATATCAGCGAGCATATCCTCGAAGCTGGCATGCCCGTTATCAATAATGATATTGCTCGGCGCAGGGCTTGGGAGTGTTGCCAGGCCTCTTGACGCACCGCCGGTGCTTATCGTGCCCGCCAGTGCCGCCGTCTGCAGGTCATACAGGAAATTGGCCACCACTCCGTTTTCAATAATCGGCAGCCGCCGACTGGGAACACCCTCGTCGTCACAGACCCTGCTTCCCGGTCGATAGTCTATTGTGGGATCATCCCAGATAGAAAATCCGGGATCGAAAACCAGTTCGCCTTTTCTGTTCCCTAAAGGAGACGCCCCCTGGAGCACTGTCTTGCCGTTGATTGCCATCGCCAGAGGAGCGATAAACGCACTGGCAACCCCCATTGGTGTGAGAATCACTGGTAGATGCCCCACCGGCGCCGTCGCCGTCTCCCTGGCTCGCTCAAGCTGTTCTATAGTAGTCGCGACCACAGCACTGGCGTCGCTGAGCGGATGACACGAGCTCTCTGTATCACCCACAAAAAGCATATCCGTGCCCCTGATAAGCACGCCCTCGATGCCGAAGCCGAAGACGCTCTTCTTATAGGTCGCTTTCCCTCCTCTGGAGTTGATAATATCCATCGAGAAGCTGCTCATCGATACCGATACCTCACAGACAAGCTCCGGTGTATGCCTCCGCACCCTGTCGATAAGCGATTGCCCCAGTTCAACCAGAGCTTCCTCAGAAACCGCTTCCATCCCGGGGTCATATACCTCAACCA
>JAXHUK010000150.1:0-3386 GCA_034189725.1 Chloroflexota bacterium
CCAGCTTTTACGGATGTGGGTTTTAGCATGAATATTTTCGACAAGACTGGCATGGATGTGCCTATTAGAATAAATAGGGAGTAGAAATCCTGGAGGAGGGCTGGGCATCACCACCACGGTATCCCTTTCGTTACCCGTCACCTCGGAGTGGATGCGGAGGAGTTTGAAGAGTACATGCATATCCATAGCTCAGAATATGAGCATGAACATGATCCCGGGGTTGAACATACTCATGAACATGACCACGAGCATGTCCATGACCACGAGCATAGCCATGAGCACCTGCAATCGTATAACCAGGGTGGGACCAGAGCAGGCTACGGCCTGGTTGTCATCATCGGGCTTACGCCATGCGTAGCGCTCCTGCCCATTGTGTTTGCTGCCACACCCCTGGGCTTCTCCAGCGTGCTCAGTATCATGGCTGTGTTCTTCGCCGCCACTCTGGGCACGATACTTCTGGTCACTACTCTGGCGCTTACGGGGCTGCAGTTGATACGGCTGGAGTTCTTCGAGAAGCATGGGGAGGTCATCACAGGGCTGGTGATCGCCCTCATCGGTTTTCTGGTTGTCGGGATGGGGATGTAGGGCTTCATGCCTATTGATAATACATCTCCATCAGTATAAGATTAACACTACGAGAAAACCGTGCTGCTGTGAACAGAGCGCGAGAGGTGGAAGGAGATGACAGAGGAACGTACCGGAGCCATGAAGGGGAAACCCAAGGTCACTATCAGGCAGATGGAGATAGACGATATACCCTCGGTATATCACCTGGGGGAGCGGGTGTTCACCAGTGAGGATTTGCCCATATTATACAGGACCTGGGACCCTTATGAGGTTACCGAGTACTTCAGTTCAGACCCCGAGTATTGTTTTATAGCTGAAACAGGGGGCAAGGTTGTCGGTTTCCTGCTCGGCACTACAATCGAGAAGGAAGGTACTGCGTGGAAGCGATACGGCTACTTGAGCTGGATGGGTGTGGACGAAGAGTACCAGAGAACGAAACTGGGATTCCGCCTCTATCGCAGGTTTGAAGATAGGCTCAAGGAGGACGGGGTACGGATGGTCATGGCTGATACCGAGGGCGGTAACGAGGAGGCGCTGGCGTTTTTCACCGAACTGGGCTTTTCGGTACGCGGTGAGCATGTATGGCTGGCGAAGACCATGCGACCACGAGCGAAGAAGGATGCTACGAACGTTCAGGCTTCCCCCTCTACGTCTCCACGCAGGAAGCATCGCGCTTGAGCTGCGGCGTAACCACGGCGCTTGGGATTTGTAAAGAGAGAACGGATGGCAGGAAGAAACCAGGATTATCGGGGAACGTGGGATGATGAATAAAGCTCGTGATACGAAGGTGAATGTGCAACCTGAACGGTTGAAGGCTCTATGCAGAGAATTGCTTGACATATACAGTCCCTCAGGCAAGGAAGAGGAGATTGTAGAGTATGTGGAAGGGTATCTGAGCGAACACGGTTTGACAGTGATACATCAGGAAGTGGATGATGGCCGTTGTAACCTGCTCGTGATGCCACGGGGCGTGGATGAGGTCGATCTTTGCTTCATGGGGCATCTCGATACGGTCACCGCTCATGACCTCGAAGACTATGGATTTCATGAAGAGAATGACAGTATCTATGGTCTGGGGGCTGCTGATATGAAAGCAGGCTGTGCCGCTATGATCGAGGCCTTCGTTGTTCTTGCCGAAATGGGGTCTCTCTCCTATCCTGTAGCACTTGCCCTGGTAGTTGGTGAGGAGGAAGACAGCGATGGTGCCAAAACGCTGGCACGGGAATACAATTTCCAGTGGGCGGTGGTTGGGGAACCGACCAATATGGCGCCATGCCTGGGGCACTATGGATACCTGGAGGTTCTGCTGCGCAACCGTGGCCGGAGGGCGCACTCTTCCATGCCAGAGCTTGGTCAGAATGCCATCGAACCTATGCTGCGGCTTCTCCTGCAGGTAACGGAGTACACCTCCTCGTTGCCTCATGGTCTGGTGTATAACGTGCGGGAGCTCTCGGGATTTCCCGGTGGCTTTGTGGTACCCGATAGCTGTGAAGCGTGGCTGGACCTGCACCTGCCGCCGGATTCGAGGATCGATGTGATCAAAGCTGAACTGGAGCAGTTGATGGAGACGGCGAGCACCACTATCCCCGATCTGGATGCCTCTATCAGGTTTGAGAACACGTACTCAGGGTACAGGATATCTCAGGACAGGGCATTGGTGAAGAAACTGAAGGAAGTGTTCAGCGGAATGTCTCTGAGCTGGAATCCCCAGGATTTCCGGAGCCATTCGGACGGCAGCGTACTCTGGGCTGCGGGTGTCGACCCTATTATACTGGGGCCGGGTCGTCTGGAGGCGGCGCATACCCCGGAGGAGCATGTATCGTTTCAACAGGTTGTCCAGGCATCTCAACTCTATCTTAACTGTGCCTTGTCTCTGGGGGGGAAGTAATCCACGAGACGGGGATGATGCGCTCTTGCACAAGCTTCGTGGTGCAGGCAATGCTGACTTGATTATCCGGCTGGCTAATGTTGCTTCTCTATTCCATTGGGTGTGTACCTAAACTACAGAGCTTCCAATGCAACAAAAGGTTGTGTAGAAAAGATGGTTTGGTGGGTTTTGTTGCATTGCACCCACCCTACAGGGATGGTCTGCCAATCGAACTAGCTAGTGCAGTCGGCCCCAATGATTTGTTATGCGTGTTCCATTGTCCTTGTTCATTTTCTGAATGGCAGCTCCTTATCTGGTGAGCCCAAGCACTCTATCTGGGCCACAGCATCAGTGATGATAGAGACTTCTTGACTGTTTGTATCTGCTGCGATAAGTTGTTATGCCTCTGATCGTGATCTAGTCTTTGAGGGCTTTTATCACCTCGCTGATGTCTGGTATGTCACGCATCGAGTCGCCATAGTGAACAAATCGCACAAACCCAGACTTATCAATCAGCATTTGGGCAGGCATTCGACCCAGCTTGAGTATCTTTACTTCCTGCCCGTAGAGTTTCAAGACGGAATGCTGCGAATCCGGCAAACCAGTAAACGGCATGGATTCGTTTTTCCAGTAGTCTCTAAACGCGTCCGGTTTTTCCGGCCCCACAACCAATACTTCGACATCTAAATCCGCCAAAATTTCTGAATTTTGACGCAACTGCGCCATGTGCCTGCGGCAATAGGGTCAAGCAAATCCTCTGTTGAACACTAGAAGAACATTCTTCTTGTCTCTGTAACTGTTGAGCTCGATTTTATTACCGTTGAAATCATCTAACACGAAATTCGGGGCCTCCACTCCACGTTGTAGTCTTGCCATTTCCAGCACCTCCTCTTCTTTGTAGATGTGCCCGTATCCGGCTGCTTCTCGTGCCGTACACACGCAAGCAGTTTCA
>JAXHUK010000151.1:0-28323 GCA_034189725.1 Chloroflexota bacterium
TTGAGGAAATAAGTTGACATCCCGAAGTGTTTGTCCAGGAGTCTGATGACCTCCTGAAAGTCAGCTCCGGCACAGGTCCTGGTTGTCTCAGCGACCATAGTCTGATAGGTCGCCTCGTCCTGATACCGGCGTACGCCGGCATTGATATTGTGGTCGCCGAGGTGGAGAACACCAAAGCAAAAGGTGCCTGCCTCCCACGTAACAATTGAGGTAACCTTCGCTTTACCCGCCGCCAGCTTGGCCCTGCCGCACTCGGCGGTCTGGTAATCCTCGATGTCAACGTTATAGCAGTAAATCTTGGCCTGCTCGCCATACCGTTCGAAGACGGAGCTTATGGCGAAATGGGCGGTAACCTTGTCAAGGTCTATCATGGTAGTCTTCACAAACTTCTCGTAGATGCGCCGACCATCACCATGTACTTTAAGGTTACTCTTAGCCTGCTCAAGACGTCCCAGGAAGTTTTGTTCAATGTCTTCCCCAAATAATTCCCCTGCCAATTGCACAGCTCGTCCTGCATACTGAATAACCTGTACTGTTTCGATGCCAGATAGTTCGTCAAAAAACCAGCCACAACTGGTATACATGAGCATAGAATGTCGCTGTAGTTCTAACAGCTTGAGCACGGTTACCACTTCTGATTCACTCAACTCACGGGTGCAGTGCTGGTCTAAGAACCTGCGAGTATTCTCTGGCGAACGGTCAAGAACTACCTCAATGTAATCATCACGGCTCGCCCATGGGTCTCGGAAGAATTGGCGTCCCAACTCTTCGTATTTCGTGACGAGATAATCGCGCAGCCAGTCCAGCGCATTGCGCAGCGGGGTACGCCAGGCCTGATTCCACTTTGGATTCCTCCCGGCATTACACCCGCAGTTGCTCCACCATCGATCGATACCATGGGAGCAACTCCACGAAGTCTTCTCTTTAATCTCGACCTCATGAGTAGGTGGGTGCTTTTCCAGGTATTCCCCGTAGTTGGTAATTTGGGCCAGGCTATTGGTCTCAATGTAATGAAGAGTATAGGCCAGCGCCATATCGCCGAAGCGATGATGGTGACCATAGGTCTCACCATCGGTAGCAATATGAACAAGTTGAGGCCTGTCATCTGCTTCAGAGAAACTATCGAACAGACGATGAGCAAAATTTTCGCCGCCATTGAGCAGATCCTCAAATGAGACACCTCGGGAAATAGGGCCATTGTAGAAAAAAAGGGCCAACTTCCGACCTGACGGCAGTTTGACCTCATAAGCCATCGTAGGATCAATAGTGGCATCGCTGGCCGGTTGCCACGTATCAGTACCAATCTGGCGAACCTGGTTGGCCTGATGAGGGGCGAGGATGGTGAACTTGATTCCCTGTTCGGCAAGTATATCCAGGGTTTCGAGATCTACAGCGGTTTCCGGGAGCCACATACCTTCAGCTTTCCGGCCAAAGCGGTGCTCAAAGTCTCGCATGCCCCATATTACCTGCGTATATTTGTCTCGACGATTAGCCAATGGCATGATTATATGGTGATAGGCCTGTGCCAGCGCTGAGCCGTGTCCAGAAAATGTCCGTTGAGTTTCCCGGTCAGTTTCCAGAATAGATTGATAGACATCGGGTTCCTTCTCTTCCATCCATGCAAGCAGGGTCGGCCCGAAGTTAAAGCTGATTTTAGCGTAATTGTTAACTATCTGGGAGATGTAGCCATCGCTGTCCAGAATGCGTGAGGCAGTATTAGGAGCATAGCATTCTGCTGCTATTTTTTCGTTCCAGTCATGATAGGGATAGGCCGAGTCCTGCATCTCAACATCCTCCAGCCAGGCATTTTCTCGCGGTGGCTGATAAAAATGGCCATGAATACAAATGTAGCGCTCCATCTCATATCTCCTTTATGAAGAGGGCAAATGCCCACGGACTAAACGTAAGCTTCACTTCTCTTTTTGACTTAAGCCGTTCTGGAATGCTGCTGCCCTTTCCCTGCCAGTTCAGCTCCGCCGAGTCAAGCCTTTTGCGCCAATTTCCTGCCGGCACCGTCAGAGCTACCGATGTATAGTCTTGATCGAAGTTAAAGAGCATAACGACTTCACTGGCTTCACTCCAGCGGCGGAGAAACAGAAGGTTATATTCATCGAAATTCTTTACCTCCAGATTGTCTTTACTAAGATGAGCCAAAGCAGGAATTTCCTTTCGCAAGCGTATCAGCTCTTTATAGAACTCTAGCAATACCCGATGCTGGCCTTCCCTGCGCAAGTTGTGGTTGAGTTTAGCACGGAGGAAGGTTGCTTCATCCTGCGGATCTGGCAACTCGCCTTGCCACTGGAAGGCGGCAAACTCGCTTTGGCGTCCTTTACGTACTGCCTCTATTAAATCAGGTGCAGAGTGGCTGACAAAGAAAGGAAAAGGAGCCGTCTCCTGGTATTCCTCGCCCATGAAGAGAAGAGGGATGAAGGGTGAGAGAAGGACGATGCCAGCTGCCAGTTTGAGCGCCTCAAAGGGAACGATTTGACTCAGGCGCTCACTATTTATCCGATTGCCTACCTGGTCGTGGTTCTGGGCAAAGACAACAAACCGATAAGCCTGAATAGCCTTGGAGGAGACACCATGCTTCCTCTGGTGGTAAGGGGAATACTGTCCTGAATACACAAAGCCTTCCTGAAATGCCTTACCCAAATGTTGAAGCTGACCATAGTCCTGATAATAGCCGGTTCGCTCATTGGTCAACAACACATGAAGTGAATGATGCAAATCGTCATTCCACTGAGCATCCAGGCCAAATCCTCCCAGCTTCCGAGACCTGATAAGGCGAGCGTCGTTGGCAGCACTTTCACCAATAAGGTATGCCTGCCGTTTTAATTGTCCCACCTGTTCGTGAAATGCTTCAGCGAGTTCTTCTATGAATGGATATGATGTTATGTCAAGTATGGCATGGAGCGCATCAAGCCGCAGGGCATCAATGTGAAAGGCAGTCAACCAGTGGATGGCATTTTCAATGAAGAACCGCCGCACGTGGTCGCTGTCAGGCCCGTCAAAGTTGAGGGCTGCCCCCCACGGGGTCTGGTAGCGGTCGGTGAAATACGGCCCGAAGTCAGCAACGTAGTTGCCTTCAGGGCCAAGGTGGTTATAAACGACGTCGAGAACCAGCGCTAGCCCCTTGCGGTGGCAGGCATTGACCAGGCGCTTCAGCCCTTCTGGCCCTCCGTAGGAGTTCTGCACGGCGAAGGGGTAAACCCCGTCATACCCCCAGTTGCGACTGCCGGGAAACTGGGCGACAGGCATAAGCTCCACTGCGGTAATCCCCAGATCTTTAAGCTCATCAAGGCGAGGGATGATAGCATCAAAAGTGCCTTCTTTCGTGAAGGTCCCTACGTGCAGCTCATAAATAATGTATTCCTCGAGAGGCAAACCAGACCAGCCCTTGTCCTCCCAGGGGAATTGAGCGGTTACAACCTGCGAAGGCCCATGCACACCCTGGGGCTGAAACCGCGATGCTGGGTCAGGGCATTCCTTTTCTGAATCCAAACGGTAAAAATATTGATAACCCTGCTCCACGCCCTTAACAATTGCTCTATGGTAGCCCCGGTCAGTATTTGCTAGAGGCACTACTAGCTCTATCGGTGACACGATATGTACTTCTACCTTTTGAACAAAAGGGGCCCACACGCTGAATTGGCAGCGGCCATTGCCTAAATATGTAGCACCCAAGTTGCTTTTGTTGTTCACGCCTTCCGTCCTCCACTCTTTAAGTAGACGATTGACAACGGCGGCAGTGTGATTTCGAGGGAGTAAGGGCGGCCATGCATTGGCACTTCGGATGCTCTCACCTTTATTGGGTTGCCTTGACCGCTACCATCATACTCCTCAGCATCGCTGTTCAATAGCTCTTTCCAGTATCCCCCACATGGGACACCTACACAGTAGTTGACGTGAGTTACGGGAGTAAAGTTACAGACAGCGAGCAGGATATCACTCGTTGATCTGCCCGTACGGATAAAGCTGATTACACTCTGCAAGGTATCACTCGCATCGATCCATTCAAAGCCTGCCTGGTTGCAGTCCATCTCATAAAGTGCTGGTTCACTCCGGTAAAGCCAGTTCAGAGCCTTCAACCATTTCTGAACTCCCGCATGCCGTTCGTATTCAAGAAAATGCCAGTCAAGGCTGCTATCATGGGCCCACTCACGCCACTGGCCCAACTCCGACCCCATGAAGAGCAACTTCTTCCCGGGTTGCGCATACATATATCCGAGTAACAACCGTAGATTGGCAAATTTCTGCCAGTCATCACCGGGCATCTTACTAAGAAGAGCGCCTTTTCCATGTACCACCTCATCATGGGAAAGAGGGAGAACGTAGTTCTCTGTAAAAGCATAAAGCATGCGAAAAGTCAAATCATTGTGGTGATATTTTCGATGGATAGGATCACGCGATATATACTGTAATGTATCATGCATCCAGCCCATGTCCCACTTCATACCGAAACCGAGACCGCCCACATAGGTTGGTCGGGAGACCATCGGCCACGCCGTAGATTCCTCAGCGATGGTTTGCACATCAGGGTAGCTCTTGTAGACCTCCATATTAAGTCTTCGCATAAACTCGATCGCATCCAGGTTCTCCCGTCCGCCGTATTTGTTAGGAATCCACCCCCCTTCTTTCCGAGAGTAGTCTAGATAGAGCATGGAAGCAACTGCATCTACACGCAAGCCATCGGCATGATATTTGTCCAGCCAGAAAAGGGCACTGCTCAAGAGGAAGCTCTGCACTTCAGGTCGTCCATAATTGAATATGTAGCTCGTCCAGTCAGGATGGAATCCCTTTTTAGGGTGAGCATGTTCGTACAGGTGCGTCCCGTCAAAGAAGCCAAGCCCGTGCCCATCAGTAGGAAAGTGCGAGGGCACCCAGTCCAAAATAACGCCGATGCCATGCTGGTGCAGGCAGTCAATCAAGTACATGAAATCCTGCGGGGTGCCGTAGCGGCTAGTAGGTGCAAAGTATCCCGTAGTTTGATAGCCCCAAGAGCCAAAAAAGGGGTGCTCCATAACTGGGAGAAACTCGACATGGGTAAACCCCATCTGCTGAACGTGATCAGCCAGATGAGTTGCCATCTCACGGTAAGATAGGGATCGATTCCCCTCTTCGGGCACCCTTTTCCAAGAGCCCAGATGCACCTCATAAATAGATATCGGGGCATCAAGTCCATTACATTGCCGCCGTCTCTCCATCCACTCTTGGTCTCCCCAGGTATATTCGAGATCCCAGACCAACGATGCCGTTCTGGGCGGTATTTCATTATAGGTAGCATAAGGGTCAGCCTTATCCGTTCTATACCCTTTATAACGAGAAACAATGTGATATTTATAAAGGGTGCCCGTGCCTATGTCCGGAATAAATCCTTCCCAGATTCCCGATTGTCCCCGGGGCCGCAACGGGTGGCTCTCCCTCTTCCAACCGTTGAAGTCACCAAGAACGGAGACCTGCCTGGCATCCGGTGCCCACACAGCAAAATAAGCCCCTTTTCTCTTGCCAACGGTCAGCAAATGCGCTCCCAGTTTGTCATACAGGCGAAAGTGAGAGCCTTCATTAAACAGGTACAGATCATCCTCGGTCAGCAGAGTTACTTCTGGTGACTGTACAGTTCTTTCCTTTGTCTCAGGGCTTTGGTCTGATTCGTTCGGTATTTCTTTCTTTTTCTTTTCCATCATTGCTGCTCACTTTGCTGGCGGAGCTTGTTTACAACCCATAGGGTATCTAGTACCTGGGTCATTTGGCGATACTCTTCCAGGGTGTAACGTGTTCTGCGTCGCCAGTTCGGGTATTCTGCCTTGGTACTAGGCACATTCTGAGGTTGTGTCTCCAGCCACATATCCTCCAGGTTTATAAGAACTATTCGAGCCGGGCTGATAGCAAGGAATGCTAAACAAGCTTTAAGAACATCGATTGTATCCTCTCGTTGTTCTTGCAGCCAACCTCCACCTTGCAAGAAAGTGATCAGGGCTCTTTTCATATCTATAAGATCCTTCTTCTCCGATCTTACGCCTGCCTTGTCTAAGAGGCCAAGTTCCAGCCGTTTTTCAATGTCCAAACTTTGCCAGAAAGAAGCGAATGGGGGCATATCATGAGTATTCAGGCTGGCTACCGAATCACGAGAGACGGGAGGCAACCCTTTCTTGGGATTGGAGGCGAGTTCATAGTGCACCACATACATACGATGGAGGCCATGTTTCCTCATAGCTTGTCTGATGTACGTGGGTACGGTGCCCAAATCCTCGCCAACAATGACAGTTTTATTTCGATGAGACTCCAAGCTTAAAATAGCATAGAGTTCCTCGGCACGATAACGCAGATAGACTCCATTGCATGCCTCCATGCCGTTTGAAATACAGAACAGTCGATGAAGGCCCATCACATGGTCAATACGGAGAATACCAGCATACTGAAAGTGATGGCGCAGGCACGCAATGAGGTAGCGATAACCTTGCTCCCGAATTTTTTCCGGATGCAACGGTGGAAATTCCCAGTTCTGACCTCTGGTAAAAACAGCATCTGGGGGTGCACCGGCTGAAGCGCCCAGAACAACCGCATCACGTTCGCGCCACACATCATAGCCATCAGGATGAACTCCCAGTGGCAGATCCAGATAGAGTTGAAGCCCTTTCCCCCCTGCCGTTTCCAAAACATTTCTCATTTGCTGATGGACAAGCCACTGCACGTAAAGGTGATAACGCCTGTTTTCCTCATCGAAATCGCCATCCTTTATGATACCGTCCCGAAGTGGTTGTGGCCACGCCCGCCAAGGTGCACGCTGCTTCTCAAAGGTGGCCCGGAAGCGAGCATAGTCCTCAACCACCCGATTTGTTTCGGAGAAACGCCAAAGTTCTTCGAGACGATAAGCTCCCTGGGCAAAACAGTACCCGCTCAGTTCTTGTAGAACTCTGCGCTTTAATGCCATCTGTCGCTGGTAGTCTACAAGAGGCAAATTACGCAGCGCATCTATCTCATTCTGGAATGATGATGACGCTATGAGTGCCTGCGCTGAAGGACATTCCTGTAGCTCCGGAACCCTAGTTACGTCTAGATAAAACTCGCTCCACAATAAGCGACTGTCTGGAAGATAAGGGCTAGGTCCAATGGCATCATCTAGAACAGTGGTGAGCAAGGGCAGCGTAGCTACCAGATGCCCTCCTATTTCACCAAACCATTCTATTAGCTCTTCAAGGTCCGAGAAGTCACCACCTCCCCAACTCCTCTCCGTATGCAGAGCATACAAGGGAAGAAAAACCCCCAAGTTCCTTTTAGTGAGCTCCCCTGGAGGGAGGTAAGCTCTAAGAGGCGCTGAAACAACGAGAGCTTCATAATTAACTCCCGGCATCTCCACAGTCAGCCGATGATACCCCCAAGGCAAGCTCTTTGGCAATCGGAGTTGCTTGACTACATACTGCGTCCCCTCTATCTCCGCAGTCCCAACCACCGACAGGTTAGCCCCACGCCATTCCCATTTCATCTCTTCACCAGTCTCTAGATCCAGATGACAGTTGAGATTTGCATCAGCCGCACTACGTGGAAGACGAACCTCCACTGGAACCGCTTCACCATTCCAGGCCACAATGACTGGCTCTATCACTTTTTGCCATACTACCTGTTGTCGTTCGCGCCACGCGGAAGGCACATCCTGAAGATTCACTAGCGGGGCTCCCAATGAACGGAGTGCCGCCAGCAGAGACTCCTCAGAAGCTTGTTGTCGATGGTGATTCACATCGTAGTAGGCCGTCTGAATACTGTAGAGGCGGGCTAGTTGATGGAGAAAGCGCACACTCGAAAAAGAACTCATTTCTCAGCCTTGTGCCTGGCTTTCTCACCAACCTCTTTAGCTGTCTCCTCAGCATCCCTTACAGCTGGAACTGCGGTCTTGACAGGCTCTGCATCAGCCCCTACCAATTGCACTATACCCTGGAGAGGCAATCCGACCCAGCCTGGACGATTATTAAGTTCATAGTTGATTTCGTACATAGCTTTATCAAGAAGATATGCGTCCAAAAAGACCTTCACACCTTCCCTGCTCCGGGGCAATATGGGGGCATCTGCCATAGACTCCAGATAAGATTTCAAGAAGGTGGCAGAGACCCATAGATACCAAGCCCGTGCCCATTCCTCCAGCACCGGGAGGTCCTCTGGCCGAACTACAGTTGTCGCCTTACCGTGCAGGACGACCTGAGCAGCATAGTGAAATGAGCGTATCATGCCAGCAATGTCTTTGAGGGGAGAGCATTTGATCCGTCGCTCGCCCAAGTGCCGTGCTGGTTCTCCTTCAAAATCAATAATGACAAAGTCGCTACCGGTATACAGTACCTGCCCCAGGTGGTAGTCTCCGTGACAGCGCACACGCATTCCCGTAATCTTTCTTTTTGTTAAATCTTGGAAACGTCCCATAATCGTATTCTCATGGCTGAGGACTTTCTGGGCATCCACCTTTGTCTCGTCTGGAAATTGCTTTAGACGTTGATGCAGCAATTGGAGTACCTGAGAAGCAAACCCTCTCATTCCATGGCAAAGAGAGCGCTGGTAGGTCACTGACAACGGCTCAGGAACAAAGTTTGGGTTTTCCGTATCTGAGGCCAATGCCAAATGGAGCTCGGCAGTCCGTTGTCCTAAGAGCTGAGCGGAAACCAAGTATTCACTGATGCTCTCTCGGGCTATCGCAGGGAGAGCCTCGTCACTCATGTCTACGAGGGATTTTGCAACAGGTAACGGCGCTGTTACCCCCGTTTGTGACAGGACACGTTCAAAGTAGCGCCCCAGAGAATCCAGTGTATAGTTCCAACTGTCACCTTCGTTGTACACATACGTATGAAGAATACCCAAGGTTACTGACTCACGCAATTTCCGATTGCGGTATTCCAGAACCCCAGTTACCAGAGGAGCATTGAGAAAACGTTCCTTATCAGTGAGGAAGCGGCCGATTTCGAGTTCAGGGTTAACTCCCTCCTCCAGACGGCGAAAGAGCTTCAGTTTGAATCGATCTCCGTAAACCACCGAAGTGTTCGTCTGCTCTCCCGACAGGAGACTTGATTCCAAGGATCCCTGGGCTTTTTTGTATATCTTGTTGAACACTGTCGGGGTATGCGAGGTGATAAGGTCCCCCTTTTCTCCCTTGAAGTGGTAGCGACGTCGAGCCATGGCTTTAAGCAGGTTATCACGGAAACTTGGTTCAACCAGAGCATCGTAAACAACCCCATCCTTCTCACCGTCTTCGCACCGTAACTTCAAATGGGCGATGGCAGCTTGAGGCAACTCATTAATGACTTGACTAGCCCTGTTTTCCAAAGCAAAGGCGATGGGGAGGAGATAGGTCTCTGGTTCACCCTCGGAATACTCTATCCTGAGGAGCACCAGATGAGCCTCAGACGTATCGTAAGGCATGGTGATAACGTCCTGTATTTCCATTGAACGGGTGCGCCGCCCCTTACCGCCAAACCAACGGCGTTTCCTTATGTAGCTTAACAGCGGTGATTCTAGCATAAGTCCTTTCCCTCGCTTGAACAGATCCTTCCATTCTCCTGCGAAGGTGAGAGTGGGTAGCGCAAGTTCTGCCGGCTTGTCCCACAAATCGACCATCTCTGATCGCCTAGATTCTATGGAAAAACAGTAGAACGCATATGGGCTGAGTGTAAAAGAGTACGGCACTTCCCCGATTCTAGGAAACTCCGCCTGTCCAAAAGCCTCAACGGGGGCCATCCCGTTAAACTCAGTAAGATTAAGGCTAGTATGCTGCACTGAACGTGAAAGGTTAGCCACCACCAGGATGATCTCATCCTCGTAGCGACGGACGAAAGCCAGTATCTTTCGATTCTCTGGATAAAGGAACTCAAGGCTCCCGCGGCCAAATGCTTTGAAGCGTTTCCTCAAGGTGATGAGGCGCTTCATCCACCAGAGAAGAGAGTCCGGGTTGTTCTGCTGAGCCTCCACATTGATGGCCTCATAGTGATACTCTGGATCGATGTTGATCGGCAGATATAATCGCTGAGGGTTGGTACGAGAGAAACCCGCATTGCGGTCAGTACTCCATTGCATCGGAGTGCGAACGCCGTTGCGATCACCCAAATAGAAGTTGTCCCCCATGCCAATCTCATCGCCGTAGTAAATCACGGGAGTTCCAGGAAGTGTAAAGAGAAGCACATTCATCAGCTCGATTTTCTTGCGGTCGTTGTTGAGAAGCGGGGCTAAACGACGACGGATCCCGACGTTGATTCGAGCCTGAGTATCATGAGCATACACCCGGTACATGTAGTCTCGCTCCTCATCAGTGACCATCTCCAGAGTGAGTTCATCGTGATTGCGGAGAAAAAGAGTCCACTGACACGTTTGCGGAATCGGAGGAGTATGCTGGAGAATATCAATAATGGGAAAACGGTCTTCCATGCGGATAGCCATAAACATACGGGGCATAAGAGGAAAGTGATAGGCCATATGGCACTCATCTCCCTCACCAAAGTAGGTGACAGCGTCCTCCGACCACTGATTTGCCTCCGCCAGCAACATGCGGTTCTTAAACTGCTCGTCCATGTGGCGACGCAGTTCCTTCAGAAAGTTATGCGTCTCCGGCAGGTTCTCACAGTTGGTACCTTCCCGCTCATAGAGATAGGGCACCGCATCTAGGCGAAGCCCAGACACTCCCAAACGAAGCCAGAACTCAATGACCCGGAAGATAGCCTGTTTCACAAGCGGGTTGTCGAAGTTGAGGTCAGGCTGGTGCGAGTAAAAACGATGCCAAAAATACTTTTTAGCTATTGCGTCCCATGTCCAGTTCGATGATTCGAAATCCGTGAAGATTATCCGGGCTTCCTTGAATTCTTCCGCTGTATCACTCCAGACATAGAAGTTACGCTCCTGGCTGCTGGGGTCTGCCCGCCGCGCCCGCTGAAACCACTGGTGTTGATCCGACGTATGGTTAAGGATCAGTTCAGTGATCACACGCAAGCCCCGATAATTGGCCTCCCTGATAAAGGTCCTGAAGTCGCGAAGTGTCCCATATGTGGGATGGACACTGGTGTAGTCCGAGACATCGTAGCCATCATCCTTGAAAGGAGAAGGGTAGAAAGGCAAGAGCCAGATTGCGGTGACCCCCAAATCCTGAAGATAGTCCAGCTTTTCCGTTAGTCCCTGGAAATCACCTACGCCATCGCCATCACTATCGTAGAAGGCTCGGACATGCAGCTCGTAGATAATAGCATCCTTGTACCACAAAGGATCATCGTCCCGCCAGAAGTAAGTCTTATCAGTAGTTACCATAATTAATAACTCCCTTTACGCATTATACGATAATTCCTGCCCACGGCAATCACCTAGCGTATCCGGAAGATATGCGCTGGTACTTTCTTGGGATCGAGTTCCACATAGTTCTGCGACCCCCGCCACTGATAGGTTGTATCGGCTAAAAGGTCATATACCTCAAATGGATGATCGGGGTCAAGCCCCAGTTCCTCGAGGTTAAGGTCTACCCAGCCCGATTGTTTATATCGGTAGTCCAGGCTGACCACGACCAGGATTACATTGGTAAGGCCCTCCGTGCGCTTGCTGTAGCAGATGAGTTGGTCGTTGCCAACGGGGTGAAAGCAAAGGCTCAGGTCTCCCTGCAAGGCCCGGTTCTCCTGACGGATTCTGTTGACCTGACCGATGAATTCCTTCAGGCTATCCGGCTGGTCGGTATCCCACTGTTTTATCTCGTACTTCTCCGAGTCCAGGTATTCTTCACTGGTCTTATCCTTGCGGCGGTTTTCACACAACTCAAAGGCAGGGCCATAAATGCCGTAGTTAGCACCAAGGGTGGCTACCAGCACCAGCCGGGTCATAAAGGCTGGACGCCCGCCGTCCCTGAGATAGTCGCTCAGGATATCAGGGGTGTTTGGCCAAAGATTGGGGCGGAAGAATTCCCGTACCTCAGTCTGTGTTAGCTCCGTGAAGTACTCGCTGAGCTCCCATTTGGCATTGCGCCAGGTGAAATAGGTGTACGACTGACTGAAGCCCAGTTTGGCCAGTCGATACATGACCTTGGGGCGTGTAAAAGCTTCGGACAGAAAGAGCACATCAGGATATTCCTTTTTTATCCCATCAATTAGCCATTCCCAAAAAACGAACGGCTTGGTATGGGGGTTATCCACACGGAAGATGTGCACCCCCTGCTCTATCCAGAAGAGAATGATGCTCTTCAACTCCTCCCAGAGTTCTCGCCAGTGGTCGGTTTCGAACTCAAGGGGATAGATATCCTGGTACTTTTTGGGCGGGTTCTCGGCATACTGGACAGTGCCGTCAGGGCGCCAGCGGAACCACTCTGGATGTTCCTTCACATACGGATGGTCAGGAGAGCACTGAAAAGCGATATCGAGAGCGACCTCTAGGCCGTAGTCACGAGCCTTGCTGATAAATCTCCGGAAGTCCGCAAGGGTACCAAGTTGGGGATGAATGGCTTTATGCCCACCCTCTTCTGAGCCAATAGCCCAGGGAGTTCCAGGTTCATAGGGCTCGGCTACCGTGCTATTGTTTTTACCTTTCCGGCTGGTCAATCCAATAGGGTGAATTGGTGGCAAATAGAGTACATCAAAACCCATCTCCGCAATGTAGCGAAGCCGTTTTTCACAATCTTGAAAGGTGCCATGTCGGCTGGAGTCTGACACACAGGACCGCGGAAACATCTCATACCATGTGCTGAAGCGTGCCTTTTCCCGGTCAACGACTATGACCAGTTCCTTTCCGTACGTGGTGGCGAATCGGCGGTCTGCACACCTGTCCATAACCACTGCCAACCGGTGGCTTAGCATCAACTTGACCCTGGCTGGCAATGACACCTCACCGGAACGCACTTTCTCTACCCGTTTCAGCATGCTGGTGGCATCACGTTTGCCAACACGTCGACCGGCTTCTTCAACCATCTGGGCTCCGATGAGAAGGTCAACAGAGACATCCTGCTTCGCCTGGACTTTCTTAGCCAGTGCCTGCTGCCATGTCTTGAATGGATCTATCCAGGCAGCAAGGGTATACCGATAGCGACCGAGTTCGCCGACTACAAATGAACCGCGCCATCTATCGTTGACCAGCAACTCCATGGGGACTTCCTTCCAGTCATGGTCTCCTTCTCTACAGTACAGAAGTTGAGCTGAGAGCACATCATGACCATCGGCGAAAATGTCTGCCTCTACAGTAACTCTGTCGCCTACTACCCTTTTTATGGGGAAGCGCCCGCCGCTGACTTCAGGCTCGACCCCCTCGATGATTATTCGTCGCCATCCCGCATCTTCTTTCATTTTGACAGGAACTCACTTCCAGGGTTCCATTGTACCGCATAGACCCATTCTATCAATTCCCTCTCCTTTGGTAAACACCCTCGTGCACATCAGAACTTTAGCCTGCCACGTTTAATATGCCAAGCAAGTCCAAGCCTCGGATAATCATATTCACTGCTATGGCAGCCAGCAATAGGCTAAACACTCGGGAAACCGCCTTTAGTCCACCCTGCCCCATAACTCTGACAATCTGATTGCTGGCTAGAAAAAGAAGCCACGCAATAAGAAGATTCACGCTGAAAGAAATCAGGACCATATACAAGGGAAATTGAGTGGCCAGCAGCAACAACGTGGTAATCGTAGCTGGCCCCACAGTAAGAGGTGTACCAATAGGAACAACAGCTACCATTTCCTCCTTGATCATTTCCACCATTCGGCCTGTTAATATATACTTGATAGACAGCACAAGTAAGACGATTCCGCCGGCAATAGCAAAAGAGCCCACAGAGATACCCATCACGTTCAAGATGAACTGACCGAAGAATAGAAAAACCAGGCCTATTAAGGCCGCAGTCCCGATAGCAATATGAATCACTTTGCGCCGCTCTTGCTTGGCCATACCTTCGCTCAATGAGATGACAAAGGGGAGATTCCCCAAAGCATCGATAACTATGAAGAGGGGCACAAAGGTCAAAACGAAAGACTCGATCCAGTTGTCCACTACCTGTTATCCTTCAACTATCTAGCTTACTGTCGATTTTCGTATCGCCATCTCGTAGAGAGCTTCATACTGCGACAGAGCAGACTTCCAAGAAAAATCAGAGCGGACGACTCGCCGCATTAGCTGGTGCCACCCATTCTCATGTTGCCAAGCTACCAATGCCCGTCTCAGCGTCATCAGCAATTCACCAGCATCATAACGTTCAAAGACAAAACCAAGCCCGCTGGATAGATCAGAGACGCAGTCGGGCACGGTTTCTGCCAGACCACCGGTATGCCGTACTATAGGAATAGCACCGTAACGCATGGCAATAAGATGTGATAGGCCGCATGGCTCGAAACGAGATGGCGTAAGATACATATCAGAGCCGGCAAATATAAGTCGTGCCAGAGAAAAGTCCAGAACAAGAAACACACGTGCCTTATCAGGATATTTGCTTTCCAGCATCTTCAGGATGTTTTCATGTTTGGAATCACCGGTGCCCTGAAGCACGAACTGTACATTTGCCTCATTCAATAAAGAATCAAGAGCGTCCGCTAAGATATCAATTCCTTTTTGATCCACCAAGCGCGCTGCTAAACCCAGCAGCGGAGTCCCGGCATCGACCGGCAATCCCGCTTTATCCTGCAATGCAAGCTTATTTTTGACCTTTTTATCCAGGGTTTCACTATCGTAGTTTGCCGCAATAAGTCGATCGTTAGCCGGATTATACTGGTCATAGTCGATGCCGTTGAGAATCCCAAAAAGGCTATCCTGCCGCCTCTGTAGCAGCTCATCCAACCCCATTCCATATTCCGGCGTCAGAATCTCTGCAGCATAGGTCTTGCTGACGGTAGATATAATATCGCTGTGGTTGATGCCAAGGGCCATCATGCTGTAACTCTTGCTGTGAATAGGGTCCTCTGAAGGTGGCAGGTACTCATACAATCCGGCACGCCCGGCAAAAGAATCATCAAACCAGCCCTGGTAGCCCATATTATGAATCGTATACACTGAGGCACAAGATGAGTAAAAGGTATCATCTCTGTAGGCAACCTTGAGAAGAGCAGGTATCGCCCCCATATGCCAGTCATGGCTATGAAGAACGTCCGGCTGCCAGTCTAACCGCTTGGGGACCTCCATCACCGCACGGGAGAAGAAGAGAAAACGCTCAAGGTCATCCGCTTCTCCATAGACTGCTGGCCTATCAAAGTAGCTTTCATTCTCTACCAGATAGACAGGAGTACCATCCTGCAATACTACCTCGTTGATGGCAACACGTTCCTGGTTTTCAAGGAAGGATATAAAGAAGTTGCCACAATCGTTACACTGATATCCCGCTAAGTCGATGCTACGATAGCGGGGCATGATGATTCGGACATCATGACCGCTCCGCCTCAAAGTTGCGGGGAGAGAACCAGCAACGTCACCCAGACCACCGACCTTGACCAGTGGACTGGCCTCAGCCACAGCAAAAAGTATCTTAAGGGAATGACCCAATGTTGTTATCCTCCAGATCGCACAAAATCACCCAAGCCAATCTATGACTGCACTCAGTTTTTCAAATTTTCAAACTCAGCGATCGGTCACATATCAGACTTCTATTTTACATTGTAGCCAGGCTACTCTGTCGGCTACGCTTTTGGCTGCCTGTGCCTGATTAGTGCACTTTAGCAGATCTCGGGAAAGCTTCTCATCACCGATTACATCCCTGACCCAGTTGCTGAAATCATTTCTGCTCTCGCTGGAGTGATAATGAAAAGTCACTTCATCGATCTGCTGAAGAGCCACCGCCAGCTCGGGCAAGCTCGTCAAAACTCGCCCGTCTTTGCACCAGAACTGTTGCTCTTGGGACACGCCGCCCAATCTGCATTCTGCTATAGTCCTTGTTATCCTGACCACTTGACTTACCTCCTTTTTATGTATTTTGAAGCTCGGCCAATCAACACCGAGCAATCAGCATACCGTGCCACCCTCTCGGCTACATTACCAAGGAGAAAAGACTCGATCCCATTCAATCCTTTGCTTCCCAGTGCTAGTATGTCCGGTTTGTATTCCTTTGCAGATGCCAATATGGACTCGGCTGCCTCACCCCTGACTACTACAGACGCAGTTTTATAGCCTTTTGCCTGGAATTGCGTCTCGCTCCTGACGGCTATCTTGCGCGCTTCACTTTCTTCTGTCGCTTGTAGTTCAGCAAGCAGTTTCTGATTGGTTTGCAAGTCAAGTGTTGGCGTCTTCATCCAAGTAGCAAGGTGAGACTGAAGGGCAGTCATCATAATAACCTCACAGTTCCGTGCCAATGGCAGATCAAGGAGAAACTGGGCAACCATATCCGAGTATTTCGAGCCATCGGTAGCCAAGAGAACCCGTTTTATGCTCCCTTTTCCAAATGACGCTCTGGTGGTGATGTCAGGTCGTACCAGCAAGACGCTAGCTCGCGCATGTTTCATCACCGTCAGGGCAACGCTGCCAAGGCGAAATGAAGACGGTTCAGTCAAGCCCTTGGCTCCCATTACTATCAGGGAACTCCCTTGTTCTTCGGCTACTTTAAGAATCTCTTCTGCCGGATTTCCCCACCGCACCAAGCTTTTCACTTCGAGTTTGCTGGCACTGATTTCCTGAATCGGACCTTGAATCAGTTCCATGGCCTTCTGGTGCTGCGCCTCTTTCTCCGTCGAGGCACCTCTCACCTTACCAAAAGTGATCCCCCCCAGAAAAACATGCTCAGGCACCACCGTCATGACTGTGACCTCGGTTCGGGGTGGAAGCCGAAGTGCTTTCAACGTCCTGGTTGCTGTCTCTGAATATGATGAGCCGTCAACCACGAGAAGGATTTTCATATCAACTTCTCTCATAATCTCGAAGTCACGTTCCTATTGCTTTAAGCAAACCTGACTTCATCTTAACGCTGGCCAGAGTCTATCACCCCAGGCATTCCGAGGCCTTGAGCGCGCATCTCGATGCGCGCCGGGTGTTCGTATATAGTATCGCCCGTCTTGACATTGTTGAGGCTTGGAGATAATGGGGCCTCACATGTCCACCAGCGCAGACCTGCAATCATTTCCTTGTCCGATATCGCAGGCTTAAGCATGCAATATCTGCAGAGACGCATGTTAATATGATTGCTTTACTCAATCTGGGAACAGTATGTTGAAGGTACGTGATCACCAGCAGTGTCGCTAATTGGCATTCTCTGGTGCGTCGCCTTTTGCCTTCCTTCTTCTACGGCGTTTCCAGCCAAGCATCTCCAGCAGTTCCCCAACAGAGGCCTCTCCGGTCTTGATTTGTAGATCGGAGTTGATGGTATAGGTGTTCTGTACACCAACCTTAGTGATGGTGATATAGCCTTCTTTCGCGAGATCCACAATTATCTTATGGGCAGTTCTCTCGGTTATGCCAACATCGTCACCAATTTCTCTGGCTGTGCTTTCGGGATGCTTGGCAATAGAAGCTAATACCAATCCATGATTTGTAATAAAAGTCCACTCAGGCATCACTCAAAATCTCCCTGACATCTTCGTTAGAAACCGTGAAAAACCTATTGACAAATACCTCTTATTAATGCAATCTGCTACTAGAATTAAACTTCTATCTTATCACTTCTTCTTATGACAATCTAGAGCTATAATACTAGAAATTAGAGCGCAATGTCAAGCATTTGAAGTATTATTTTAAACAGCTTTTGCCGATGATCTATATGGCCCTGCTGGGCGAAATGAAACGAGAAGTAGGTTTCAAAAATAAATTCCGGATGTGGTAGCAACACCTATTTAATAGAAACCAGTACAGCTACCATGAATCCTGCCTCCAGTGTATTCAACTGTCCGCTGTAGGCTCCTGCGGACAGGATAAGAAGAAGGATATGATACGCGGGTGTTTAGCATAAATGCCCGTCTTTTTTCTTACAGGGTTGTGGTCAAGAACCCGCGTGAGTGCATATTGCATTAACCGAAAGGAGAGCGGAAGCTGAACCAAGCAGCCGTTTAGTATATGCCTGCTTCGGTGCAGCAACGATTTCATTCGAGAGCCCCTCTTCGATGATACGTCCTTCCAGCATGACAGCTATTCTATCGCTTACCTTTCTGGCAGCAGCAATGTCGTGAGTAATGTAAAGCATGCTTAAACCACGATGCTCCTGTAGATTAAGCAGAAGCTTGAGAATTTTAGCACCGACACTTGCATCTAGGAAAGCGGTAGGTTCATCGGCAATGAGCAGGTATGGATCCAGTATTAGAGCCCGGGCGATGGCGACCCGTTGTAACTCTCCACCGCTAAGATGATGAGGGTATGTGTTGAAAAACGCCTCGGTCTGAGGCAGTTCAACCTCTCCAATGGTTTGAATTGCCTTCTCACTCCTTTGCTCTGTCGTTCCTATTCTTTGCACCTCAAGCGGCTCCATAACCAATTCAAGGACGGACAGACGGTGACTCAAGGATTCTCCTGGGTTTTGAAATATCATCTGTACCCGTTTATAAAAATCCTTACTTCTATTTACAACCTTTTCACTTTCAAGACTGATGGTCCCATCATATGTTGAATGTAGACCCATTATAGTCTTGGCCAACGTGGTTTTACCCGAGCCACTCTGCCCGACAAGCGCGAGAGTCTCCCCTGATTCAATACGCAGACTGACCGACTCAACCGCTTTGAGCGAGCCGAACGACTGGGATAAATTGACGATAGATAACAACGTGACAATACCACCACGGTGACAGGCAACCCCTCTTCCCTGGCTTTGGATAAGCGGCGGTACTTCCTTTGAGCATTTCTCTATTGCCTGGGTGCACCGTGGGTGGAACGGGCAACCGCTCACCGGTCGGGACATTCTCCCTTTGATTCCCTGCAGATCTTTTACTGTCGTCATGTTTGGGTAGGCCCGAATCAGTGCCCTTGTATATGGATGTCTCGGATGCCGCAGGACCTCTTGGGTGAGGCCACTCTCTATTATCCTTCCTCCATATAGAACGGCAAGTTTTTCGGATAACCGGCTGGCAGTATCAAGGTCATGGGTTATTACCAGCTTGGCTCGGTGACCATCAATCTCTCCCAGTAAATTACCAAGCTCTTCCCTTGTGGTTACGTCAAGGGATGAAAGCGGCTCATCCAATATCAGAAGTTCAGGGTCATTAGCTAGTGCCATTGCCAAGAGGACTCGCTGTTGTTCTCCTCCGCTGAGCTGGTGCGGGTAGGCACTAAATCGCGCCTGGGATAGACCGAATCGCGCCAGCAACTCTCCAGCTTTGTCCAGTGCTTCACCTTTGTTCAGTAGCTTATGTTCAACCATCGGTTCGACTACCTGATCAAGGACGCAATGTACCGGATTCAGCACGTTATTCACATTCTGAAACAGCAGGGCAATCCGGTTCCATCTTATTTCCCGCATTTGCCTATCTGATAAGGCGAAAAGATCTTCACCGTTGAAGCAAATACTTCCCAGTATTTTGGCTTCTGCGAGACGCATAATGCTCATTCCCAAAGTAGTCTTTCCTGTTCCGGATTCTCCAATTATGGCCAGTGTCTCTCCATCAGCCAGATTAAGGTCCAAGCCGTTGAGGACCATATCATTTCCGTAGCTCACGCGCAGGTCTTTTATTTCAAGCAACGGTTTCACCTCTCAATCTGGGATCAAGGACGGACTCGGCAGCGTGACTGATAAACGTCAGCCCTACTATGGTCAAAGAGAGGGCTACGCCGGCAGGAACCAGCCACCACTGCCATACATTGAGGTAGCTGAACTTCATGGCATCACGCATCATCATTCCCCAGCTTACCAGCATAGGGTCGCCAATCCCAAGGAAAGCCAGCCCGGCTTCAATGAAAACGGCCCGCCTAACGCCGTAGATGAACTCAACCAACAGTATCGTGCCAAGGTCAGGCACAATGTGTCGCCAAGCAATATACAACAGACTGGCACCGAACGTACGGGAAGCATTGACATGCCCCCTCTCTTTGAGAGAAAGAGTTTGCGATCGTATGACTCTAGCACCACCCTGCCAGCTTAAGGCGGCAAGAAGCAGTATAAGGACGGGCAAATCAGGTCTGATATACGCAGCAACCAAAATGACCACTACTATCATAGGAATCACGATAAAGGCATCAACTATCCTCATGATTATCTTGTCATAAAGACCACCGATGAGCGCGGATGATACTCCGAACAGTACACTCAGTATTAGGCTCATGACGCCTACGCCGAAGCCAACCAGCAAGGAGGTTCGGGCGCCGTAAAGCAACTGGCTCCAAATATCCTGGCCTACCTGGTTGGTTCCGAGCCAGTGACTGGAAGAAGGCGCCAGCAGTGAGGCAACAGACTGCTGGTTGGGATCATATCTACTCAGGAAGGGAGCAAAGACAGCTATGGCAATTACCAGCAATAGGATAATAATTCCTGCTTTACCACTGTTGCTCTGTTTTACCTCTTTCTTCAGGCTAATATGCATGGCCTACCCTCGGGTCAAGCTTCGGATAAACAAGGTCAACGGCAAAATTGACAACTAAAACCGAGACAGCTACCATCAGGAACACTCCCTGGATGACCGGATAGTCCCGGGAAAGCAGAGCCTGATAGGTAAGCTGCCCCACTCCGGGATAAGCAAAGACCAGCTCCACGAAGAGAGCGCCGGTGACCACTCTGCCAAGCCATATCCCAGTCATGGTAAGCACAGGGAGCATAGAATTTCTCCCTGCATGCCGGTATTTGAGTAGTCGCTGCGATAAGCCCTTTGCCCTGGCGGTAAGCATGTACGGCTCTTTGAGCACCGTAATCATGGTATTTCGGGTGAGCAGGTAGCCACCGGCTAGATGAGCTAGAGTCAGAGCAGCTACCGGCAGGAACAAGTGCCTCAATATGTCTAGTAGCAAGGCAAACCCTGATAAACCAGAATAGGGAGTTAGTGCCCCAGCCAGCGGGAAGATTCCCCATGTCACCCCAAAAGCGATAAGCAATAATATGCCCAGAAAGAAATCAGGAAAGCCGTTCAGACTCATCAGCCCAGCTAGCATAGTACGATCAGTTTTGGAACCATGGCGCCACCCTGATTCAATACCTAGAATTATTCCCAGTGTGGTAGAAAGTACCAATGAAGTCCCTACCAGAAGTAGGGTCCATGGTAAGCGTCCGATGATTACTGATAACACCGGTGCATTATAGTAGTAAGAATAGCCCAGGTCGCCATGAAACAGTGCCAGAAAGTAAGCGCCGAGCTGCTGCCATAGCGGCTCATCAAGAGCAAAGCGCTCCACGAGGTGAGCCTTGAGCTCCGGCGTCAAGGCAATCAGTGCTTCGTCACCATAGATAGCCATGAGAGGATCTCCTGGCATCATTCTGGGCAGCAAAAAATTGAGCAACAGGATAAATGCGAAGGCTATGGTGTAGGTGATAATGTTCCGCTTGCTGAGCATTTCGTTATGGTCTCCCTGAGATTAGCAGGTTTCTTTGCTGTCACCACCTGTAATCAAACCTTGGGCGAACTCCCTTTCTATTCTGAGCATCCAGTCAGCTTCTTCCACATCATCACGTGCATAGTAGCTTGAGTGGTAAGGTTTGATATCTACTATGGGGCTGCCATCAAGCGCATCCAGTCCTTCTACCTTAAGCACATTCTCTTTGTGTTCCAGCAGTCGCACTACTGTAGCCAAAATGGTATTGGGCCGTGCCGGGCTGCAGGTAGCGAAAATACCTACCAGCGGTAGGTCCTTTCTCCCCATGGGATGAGCCTTGATGAGGGAGCGTCCTTCAGGGGGAACACGATGTGCCCAGTAGAGAACCAGAAGGTGAGAGAAGTCTTCTATACCATCAAGAATACCAGCGAGGCTGCTATCGATTACAAGCTCCGATACCCTGGTTCGCCACTCTCGCCGCCCTTCCTCTGGCCGCCACTCTAGGTCGCCAACCTCAGCAACCAGACTTGGCTGCTTCACCTCGCTTCTGACCACTCCCACAGGTTTCAGCAACATCTCAGATGAGCCTTTGCTCTTCTGCACTTTTTCTGGTGATTCCGCTTCACCGTCTCCTTTCTTTGCTAGAAGAGCGTCTACTTCCCTTTTGATGGTTCTGTAAACCCTGTCCTCCAGGTCCTTCGAAGGCAGCTTCTTTTCCTTTCGGATGCCAAGCAGTGAGGTAAGCTCGATATGATGGTCCACCGTTATCCCCTCCCTCTCGATTAGCTTGGAACCGCACTGGACACCACAGGCATCAATTAAGATTCGTCTCTCCGATTTTTCCGTAATTTCCTTAAGCTTCCACGGTACTATTACCGCGGGAAGACATCCTATCTTAACTTCATCAGGGTTTTCCTCCCATATCCTGATACAAGCTCTTGAGGCGGCGACGCCCGTTGCACATCCACCATAGCAGGTAAAAACCAGGAGCCTATAGGGTACGCTAGCTATTCCTGATTGTGCCTTCATTCCATCTCTTTGCAATTTGCAATTCACCTCCCTCTACTTCTGCTATTTCACAAAAGCCATCCTGTTCAAAGGAATGGGTATGCCGCTGGCCATACCATCCATAGTGTAAAACAGGTTGACAGTGCCATCGTGGGCCCAGTACCACTTGGGATAGTAAAGGGTCAACGCTGGCAAATCCTCAGCATAAACCTCCTGAATCTGGAATACCAGGTCTTTTCTGTTCTCAGCATCCATCTCAGTTAGTTGTGCCTTAAGGAGCTGGTTTAATGTTTCATTTGATGTATACCGGGCACTATTGAATTTCTCGTCCATAATCACCCTTTTCAGAAAAGACGGTTCATAGAGACCTCCATGCCCGTAGACAGATAGGTCAAAGTCCCAGGCTCCTACCTTGGCATCAACCGTCTTTGCTTCCATGGTTATGAAGTTTATCTTTACGCCTGCTTCTTCCAGTTGCTGCTTGATGAATTGCCCAACCTCCTTGTAGTCAGCCGCAGCTATGAGCTCAAGACTAAGCTCTTCGCCATCTCTGGTAAAATAACCACCCTCCATCTGGTATCCCAGCCCTTCCAGAAACTGCTTTGCCCTGGCTGGGTCATACTCGTACTGCGGAATATCGGGGTTATACCAATCGCTTGTTGGTGGCATCATACCCGGGCTACCAGCCAGGGCATGGCCACGTTGAGTGATCTGTACCAGAGCTTCCCGGTTTATAGCATAGGCCAGCGCCTGCCGGAACTGCGTGGAAGAAAGGGGTTCTTTGTGATGGTTTATGGTCATCTTGGCGTTCCAGGCAACCGGTGCCGTGATTACGGTAAGCCCTGCATCTTCCATTTCAGAAACAACCTCGGGAGGTATGTCACCGGCACTCACTGAGCCTTCCTTCAGTGCCGCCGGGATCATCTCGGCACTTATTTTGACGAACTTAATTTCGTCCACAAAAGGTTTCCCTAGATAGTAGTCATTGTATACTTTGTAAAGATAGGTACCATGTTCTTTGCTGTAGTCTGCTAACGTGTAGGGACCAGTCCCAATTACAGCTTCCGGAGCCACAAATTTCTCAGGTTCTTCGATATTCTCCCAGATGTGCCTGGGCATTATGGGCTGAGTTCCGGCAACATCTTGGAAGAACGGAGCATAAGGCTTGCTTAGATACAGTTTTACCGTGTATTGATCAATTGCTTCAGCCGATTTGACAATACTGTTGTCAACCCACTGATACAGGTGCTTTCGGGTATAGTCAAAGGTGAAAACCACGTCATCAGCGGTGAACTTGGTGCCATCGTGCCAGGTGACGTCGTTACGCAGTTTAAATATATAGGCGTTTTCTTCGGCAACATATTCCCATTCCTCAGCTAACTGTGGGGTGAAGACGGAGACATCTTTCCAGACGAGGGTTTCAAAGACGAAGCTCATACGGACGTAACCGGGCCCGCGGGAATAATGGGCATAAGGAGAAGGATATCCCCAGTCACCAGTAGAATCGGCTATCGTATAGGATTCAATCTGAGAGCTCACCGGAGCTTTTCCGTTGCTGCAAGCCGGAAGCAATAACAGGACAATAGCTATGATGATAATTGTTGCTTTAGGCAATAACTTACGTATTCTCTTCATATAGATTATCCTTTCTTGTTTCTTTTCTTCTCTGAATATGGCTTCAGTTATAATGGTCCATTTCATGATGCTTGCACTCGACTCCATGAATCGCGTATTTCGCCCTGACACCATCCATGCCAGGCCAGGCAAGAATAGGTTTGTATCCGCAGGCCGTTTCCTCTGCCGCCATCCACAGTGTTGCCTCACCCGTATCCCGTGAGACATCCAATCTGAAATCCGTCATGGGGCACCTCCTAAATGGAATCGACTAGCTGAATAACATCAACGCATGATGGCAGATATACCGTCTCCTGCAAGCTGGTAATAAGCTTGATCGGAGCAGGGTAGGCATATAGGTTTGCCGTCTTTCATCCTGACACGGGGCTCCATGACGTTTTCGCCGCATACGGAGCACTTAACGCTGGAGAAAATCCGGGCGTAGGCGAGTACATCAATATTAACCTTTTTAACGTCGAGGACTTCTTCATCAGGAAGCTCCAGGACTTTGAAAGACAGCTCTTTCCATAGCTCGGTAAGCCTCCGGCTCTCATCCTCACTGCGACTCTGCTTTATCACCACCTTATCCCAGAGTTCGTTGGCTTCCGGGGAACGCTCCTGATTCACCCGGTCAAAATTGACCGATACTCTTACGCCTTCTCCTGTCCTTTTAGCCAAAGTAAAGGCAGTTTTTCCATAGTCACGGTATACCAGCCCATTGTTACCGAAGGAGCAACCGGTAACCATCTGAACACCATCACTGAAGCAGTTATTGGTTTCCACGATAGCGACAACTTCTTCCATACCTGTTGACCTTACCCCCAGCTCTTTAACGGCCCGCGCAGCGGCCTTCACACCCATCGCCGAGCCGGGACAGAAATGACCGTGCAGTAATCCGCTTATCTCCAGTAGCCGGGTCAGATTGTTGGCAGCTATGGCATCCTCTATTTCTTGCCTGGGATTATCTTTACTCAAACCTTCCTCCTTGTTATAGATATGCATTGCAATTATAATTATTTGCAATTAGTTGCAGTAAAAAGGCAAAAAAATATATGGGCTCTCACCTATTTTCATATTTTTTTACATTCTTCACAGAGCCCGTTTATAACCAGGTGTTTGAAATTGACACTGAAGCCGTATTTGTTGGCGAGTGATTCTTCCACTGTTGCGAAAAGTTCTTCATCACACTCTATAGTTTTCCCACACTTACTGCATACCAGGTGATGGTGGTGACATTCCTCGGCATGGTGATAGATAGCATGGTCTCCTAGGTCGCTTTTAAAAACACACCCCGTTCTTTCGAGGAGCTCCAGAGTGCGATAAATAGTTGACTTATGCACTTCAGGCATCCTGGCCTGCACATGGGCGATAATCTCCTCGGCTGTAAGATGAGCATCAGCTTCGTGGATGGCATCTACAATTAGTCTCCGCTGGGGAGTCAGTTTCAACCCTTTTTCTTTTAACGTAGCAATGCAACTCATACTTAATGCACCTGGTTGCAATTATATGCCAAAAATAAAAAGTGTGTCAAGTATTGTAATAGCAGGTAAATCAAGTAATATTTGACAGCGTCAGCGTTGAAAACTAAGGTATTTTGGGGAAGATTTATATGGAGGTCATCGTAACCGGATCTTTAACCTACGATAGAATTTTTCAAATTGACGGGCTGCTGTCCAATCTTTCCGATAGAGACCAGCATACGCTTATGAAGGTTAGTTTCCATGCTAGAGAGATCGTCGAGAGATTCGGGGGTAATGCCGGCAATGTTGCTCTGCTGTTAAAAAAGCCCGTGAGAGCAAGGGAAGTGAGCATATCCCTGATCGGAGAACAGAAAAACACGCGGGGCGAAGGCATGACAGGCAGTAAGGATATGCCAATCACCAACGATACCCTGACAATTAAGGGAGAGCGTTCGTACCATAAGGAAGTAAGGAGTGCACGAGCTTATGCTCTAGAAAGCGCATGTTGCACTGGGACTAGCACGTCCGATTTCCCTTTTATCGCAGGCTTGGTAACCGGCTATTTTTATTACCTCATTACTACGACAGAGAAGTAGCCACAGTCAATTCAATGCTTGAGGAGCCATTCTGAGGAAACCAGAGAAAGGTTACCGAAAATACTCTTTCTAAAAAAGGGGGGCGCGATATCTCCACTTTTGCAAAACTTCCTCCACCACGTTCGCCCTGGCTCATTAAGTATGGTGGATCAAGCCTAAGTACGGTCTTCATTTTCATAAGTTTTTACCAACTCAAGCAAATGGTGGTATTGCCAATCTCGTTCTCTGGCTATGGCAGCATCCGTATCAGAAGGGTTTGCAGCTCTATAGATAGCCTGCAGGGCATAATTTGCAGCACCAATAGAATGAGTAGCAACATGTGCAGTCGCCATGGCGTGACCGGCAGCACGGGCAGCGGAGCGAGCTGCATTATCCTCTCCAACTTCACGAGCAGCAGCATGAGCTGCCAGCGAAATCGTACGGACATCCTTCATTTTGAAAATGCCTGTATGAACCCACTCGCGGCATGCTTCGATGGCTTTTCGAGGCCGATTGTCTCCTGGATATTTTTCCTCAAAATAGGGCAGAACACGTTCAACACAATCAATTGACCAGAGGGCCAGTATTTTATGGTCAGTTTTACTCACAAGCTCTACAATTGACTCGTCTCTGTGTGCAAGTGAGAATTTTGGTTTTTTCATGTTATTAGATTTCCTCATGACGGATCTACCATTATGGCATTCATTGCTACCCATCCTGACTTCTCCTGTATTTTATCATGTTGTACCACATCGTAATTTCGGCATCATGATATACATTCAATATTAGTGCATGTAGTTTGTTAAATGCAGGGGGTTGACTCTTACGTTACGTCATATTTTATCATGTATTGGAATGGAATATACGGTTCCATTGAGCAAGAATCCGACATCGGGAATGAAGTACAAGAGTGGCTCAGCGAAGCCTATTGGCTAGCGCACGATAAGGGAACGAGGAAAAAGTGTAGTGCCGCTCCGTTAATCGATGAAATGGAGAGAGATGCCAACTCTTTAGCAACTTCCTGACAATTTCAAGCCATAAAAAGCACACTGAAAGTAATCTGGAGCTTCGATATGCGGGAATTAATTGACGTAGCTGATAGAATATACTTCAAAGAAACATATTTCAACGATTGCAGGAGGTGTTTCAATGTCAACAGAGCAAAACAAAGCAATCATTTCTCGTATATGGCAAGAGATCTTCAACGAAGGGAATTTGGATTTGGTAGATGATCTCTACGACAAGAGTTATGTTTACCACGGGCCAGGTGGTCAGGAGTTGAAAGGTCTAGATGGTTTAAAAAGATACAAGAAAGAGCTACGTTCGTTTTTCCCTGACTTGCATTTTTCTTTGGATAGTATGATTGCCGAAGGGGATAGAGTCGCTCTTCGCTGGCAAATGCAAGGTACGATCGCATCACGGAAGAAGCGCATCGCGGTTTCCGGGATAATTATTAGTCGTATAGCCGACGGTAAATGTATTGAGGATTGGGAGATTTTCGATCGTCTTTCTATAGCTGAACAGGGAGCTCCCGGAATTCAAAAAAGTCTTGTAAATTTAATCGTAAAAGGCATGAAGAAGGAAGCAACCTTCTTGTCGATATCCTGACAGTTTTCAGCATCCCATGGAGAATATCAGAGGTTTAGGGCGTTTCCCGAAATCCTGAAATGCCTGGTTTTGATCCGTAGAGAATACAGAGAAGACCCTAAGGGACACTGGCCTGTAAAACAGGGTAGGGTCAAATGTGCCGAAGCAAAAGAACGGCGAGGCACTTGACTCTTCTGAGAACAGAACTGGCATTTATTACATACTTAATGTTATACTTGGCTCGAGAAATTGCAGACAAAATGACTATCATCTGAGTCAATACGGTTAGGGTAGGCTTACGTACAAGAATGAGTTTCATTGATGCTGGCTATGAGATTTTGAAGCGGGAAGGCAAATCGCTAACTGCTGAAGAAATCACTACTATCGCCCTTAATCAAGGTCTGATTTCAACGACTGGGAAAACACCCTCAGCTACGATGGGCGCCCAGCTCTATATGGATATCAAGAAGAATGCAGATATATCCAGATTTGTAAAAGTAGACAGGGGCAAATTCGGTTTACGGGAATGGTCAACGACTCACGCAGGGCCTGCACCCCCTTTCCGTTCCCTGAGTTTCAAGGATGCTGCGTACACGGTGCTGAAAGAAGGCAATCGACCATTACGTATAGAAGACATTACCGAAATTGCTCTGGAAAAGGGCATTCTAAAGACAACAGGCAAAACTCCCGTTGCTACAATGGGAGCTCAACTCTATACTAATGTAAAAACTTCCAAAGAT